>CAYGBS010000173.1:751-1864 GCA_964348215.1 uncultured Candidatus Bathyarchaeia archaeon | reverse complement strand
CCGCAAACCCCCCCTTTTTTCTGTATCGTAGACGCCGCAGAAAAAGACTAATATTTCCAAATAACAATAGCAAGTTCGAAATAGGTGAGTTTGGATGCAGAACCTCAGAATACCGATGCTTGGCTCCAAATCAATGATGAGCTTTCCCACGTTAGAAAGTGCGAAAAAAATCGTTCGAGAAAATCTGAATATCAAGCAAAATGAGGCTGTGTTAATTGTATCTGACTCAACCAGACCCCATTTAGCTGACGCTATGTCCTATGCTGTTTTGGAGTTAGATGATAATTGCAGTAAAACCAGTGAAAAGCTTGCTTTAGTCTTCATTACACCTAGGCATAGTCAACGAAAAGAACCTCCTAGATCGGTTGCGGCAGCCATGAAGGCTACAGATGTTATCATAATGCCCACTTCAATATCTCTCACTTTCACTGAAGCAACAATTCAAGCCAAAAGGAATAGCAGAATTGCCAGCATGCCTGGAGTTACAGAGGAAATGATGGTCAACGGAGGTTTGAGCGCAGATTATGAAGAAGTGAAACAGTTAACTCGAGAAGTTGCCAAAGTCCTGGAGTCAACGAAGGAGTTCAAAGTCACTTCCCCTAATAGGACAGATCTGACTTTCGATAGGGGAGGCAGACCGGTTCTAGCGGATGATGGAGACTTCTTGAAAAAAGGAAAGATAGGCAACCTCCCAGCAGGAGAGGCCTGCTTTGCAATAGTAGAAGATAGTGCAAACGGGACCTTGGTTTTTGATAGGATGGGATATATTGCCACCAGCCCTCTTAAACTCACCATAGAAAATGGAAAAGTAAAACGAGTCGAAGGTCGAGATAAGAAGAACCTTCTTAGAATTCTGGAGGCGCAAGAAAGAGAAGGCGATCTTGATGCGACCACCGTTGCAGAGTTTGGACTCGGAACGAATCCTATGGCCAAGTACCTTGAATGCCCAGTAGAAGGAGAGAAGATGTATGGCACAGTGCATTTTGGAATTGGAAGTAACGAAGCATTGCCAAAAGGAAAATCGAAAAGCGGAATCCATCATGATGGCGTAATACTAGATGCAAGGCTTGAATTAGATGGCAGGGTCGTAGTGAAGGGAAGAAAGTTCTACAT
>CAYGBS010000173.1:0-657 GCA_964348215.1 uncultured Candidatus Bathyarchaeia archaeon | reverse complement strand
GATCAATGGGTACTGAAACTAGTGGTCAAGTCAAGTTTCCACTGAGCAAGGAGTCGGCAGAGGTGATTGCGAAGATTCTAGCATCGAGCACCACTAGGAGAATTATACGATTGCTTTATGACGAAGCACTGAAAGGTGAGGAAGAGGGAAAATTGAAAGGACTAGCTTTTAATGAAATCTGCCGAAACGTCTCTGCGTCAAGAACCACCATTCACAGAGCATTAGCGGAACTGACTGTGCGTGACAAGCTCACTACGAATGACATTGAATACACTGAAACTCCATCGGGTAGAAGAGTGGCAACCATTTATAGGCTCAACCCTGAGATTATGGCTATTGTTGAGTTTTTATACCCATCGTTGCCTTCCGAATAAGCGGTTTCCCTGTCAAGACATACCGCCCACTTGCATCATCTCTTCTAAGGAATTCTCGTTTCACCAAAGATGCAATCTCTGAGAATATTTTCGCGCGATTTACATTGTATAAGCTTTGCACATAGTTCTCTATCTCATTAACCGATGAAAAGCCTTCTCGCACAGCTTTATATGCTTCCCATTGTATATCTGATAACGCAAAGAGGTTTTTCATCATATTTTGAGAACCATAGTTTCTTCTAATACTTTCCAGTATCGCAAAAACTGATAGATAAATCCCTAA
>CAYGBS010000172.1:783-2125 GCA_964348215.1 uncultured Candidatus Bathyarchaeia archaeon | reverse complement strand
GTGGCTGTAGAACTCCTGACTCGGCACCATACTCAAGAACTATGTCTTCTGGTCCAAAATCGAAAATGGCGTGTGCCTTTGGGACAAAAATTGAAGGCGCAAAGAGCACAATCACAGCTAGCAAGATGACTGGCAGAAATCTGCAAAACGAGGGTGTGTGCGCCATACTATCATTCTCCGAAGTTGTGTAGGTGTACTTTCTAACGCTAAGAGGATTGTCAGAAGCTGTATTTTATGTTTTGTATAAGTAAGTTATGGAAGAAAGTTTGATTTCCCTGTGGAATTTGCTCGAAGGTAAATGGATATGTATTGTCTCCAGCGCGTTATCTAGAATCTTTCATCTGGCTTGCAATTTCAGATATGACGGTTTTTCTCTTTCCAGAAACTGAAACTAGGATTTCATTAACGACCTCTATATCAAACGTAACGTTTCCCAAGTGCTTCATCACAAGACTCTTTAATGACTCCAAAGCTTGTTGGTTTGGTCTTTTCTGACACACAATCTTTAAAACAATATTGTTCAATTTTTTCTGGATAACTTGATATTGAACTATCCCGTATTTTGTTATCCATTCTGAATCCTTCAAGGCGTAACGAAAGTATCCTCCGTAGATGACATTTCCATCTGGCAGTCTAATCAAATCATCCATTCGACCTGTGATCGAATTCATCAATGGAAGGTTTCTGCCGCAAGAACAAGACTCTTCGCTTTTTGTACCCAAGTCTTCAGTATCATATCTGATAAAGGGCATTCCGTAATTCTCCAGACAGGTTACAACGATCCGGCCTTTCTCACCCTCGGACACAGGACTATCGCCTTCTATATCGAGAAATTCCAGGTGCACTCTCTCGATCGGAATATGCAAGCCCGTATGGTCTTCGCATTCAAAACCCAACGAATTAACCTCTCTACAACCATACTGATCGAAAACCTCACAATGAAATGCTTCCTCGATTATTTCTCTTTGGAAGCCGAGAAGTGGTTCAGCTGTCGTTGAAATTCCCTTGGGGGTAAATCTCAAATCGACACCTTTCTGAGTGATGAAATCAGCTACAAGACAGATTGGTGAAGTGTACCCGCTTATAAACACAGGTTTCGTAGCATTCAATCTATCGATGATTTCAACGATCCTTCTTTGACCAAGATACCACGCACCTATGAAAACACATCTCGTAAGCAGTCTTGTTACACTACTTTTCAAAGTGGCATATGTTGAAGCTGCCAGCGGCCTACCCCAGATGAGTGCCCTTTTTTCACCAATCGGGTAGCCACACCACTCCCGTCCTCGATAGAGGCATGCTTGCGCTGAACTCAGTTCGTTTTTGTCTTCATATACCACAA
>CAYGBS010000172.1:0-773 GCA_964348215.1 uncultured Candidatus Bathyarchaeia archaeon | reverse complement strand
TTGTTCCACCTGTCTGGCACCTAAACAACGAATCTTTCGGTCTAGTAGTAGCGATCAGATCGTCTTGGTGCTGCCTTACGCTTTCATGAGTCAATACAGGAATTCTTTTCAGATCTTCTGCGTTCTGAATGTTCTCCGGTCTGAGATTCCTCTTTTTGAAAACCCTTTGATAGTAGGGTACATTATAGTACGCGTACTCTATCATATTTCTGATTTTATTCTCCTGAAGCTTTTTCAACCTTTGATGATCCCACCACTGAGATCTTCTATAAAGATCGAGATAACTCAATACAGATGACCTATTCATGGTGTCGATGAGTGGAAATGATATGTTTCTTGCCAAACACTCCTTCAGACGCACCCTGAAGCACCATCCTGAGATTTTCCTATTTGCTCACAGCATAAGCCTTTGGAACTAGCGTACTAACGCAGAGATTTGGGGAACAATGTAGGCTTTGCGAGCGATTTGCTCTATTTGATGGAAATCCGTATCCGTGTTGAACGTTTACGCGATAACGTATATTAAGTATCAATACACATGATAATTCTAGAGTGGCTCTTAATGCGGACGACGAGAGAACATAGGCTTGTAGGACAGACAAGAACCATCTTGATATTCATTCTCCTCGCATCGCTTCCATACAATACTGCCAAATCACTTTTGCAACAAAAGAAGACACTACAATCTGCGGGGAGAATTCAATACTACAAAGACTTCGGACCAGAAGACATAGTTCTTGAGTATGGTGCCGAGTCAGGAGTTCTACAGCCAC
>CAYGBS010000171.1:0-2145 GCA_964348215.1 uncultured Candidatus Bathyarchaeia archaeon | reverse complement strand
CCCAACGTTGCTTTAGTTATCGTAGGAGACGGTCCACAGAGAAGGACTTTGGAAATAATGGCAAAAGATTTAGGAATTAAATCAGTGTTCGCAGGATGGCAAGTCGACACTTCGCCCTTTTATGCGCTTATGGACATTTTTGTACTTCCCTCCTTTTTTGAGGGTTTGCCTAATGTGATACTTGAGGCTATGGCGATGGAAAAACCTGTTGTCGCAGCTCGTGTCGGCGGAATTCCCGACCTTATTATGAACAGGAAGAACGGATTTTTAGTGCCAATTCGAGATCATAAAAGCATTGCAATAGCATTGAAAGAACTAATAACAAATGACGATCTGAGGAAAGGCATGGGGCAGCTTAACAGGCAAATGGTTGAGAAATCCTTCTCATGGGACAAGATTGTGAGAAACGTCGAAGCAGTCTACAACGAGGTAGCTTAGGTGTGTAATGCGCGCGCGGTGGAAACAGCCAAACTTGAAAAAACTGAAAATGCAGAAGAAATCGTGATTAGGCGCGTCAAGGGAAGTGAGTTCAACCAGGTGTTTGAACTCGTCATGGAAGCGTTTGCGCCCGCCCGAGCCGGTCTCACTGGACTGGATGTTCGAAGACTCCGGCGCATGGCAAGATTTTATAGACTTGTCAGTGGTTTTCTCTCTCTCTTTGACATTTTGCATATAGACTTTGAAACTGTCCTGGTGGCAGTGTGTGGAGATAAAGTAGTTGGCGAGGTTCATGTAGTGCCCCATGGCAGGAGAATATGGAGTATTGAATCAGCAGCCGTCGACGCTCGATTTAGAGGTCGCGGCATATTCAGAAACTTGATGAAAGAAGCCGTAGGATACATCGCGCAGAGACGTGGAGAAAGAATTGTCGGGATTTTTTTGACCAGCACTGCAGCGGCTGCGAAGGTGCTAAGGGAACTAGAGTTTGAGATTTTCGAGGAGAGAAGCTTGATGCATCTAGAAATACGTGAGAGCCCTCTTTTCGACATCAAAAGTGATCTCTCAATAAAAGCGCTCCAAAAAGAAGACATCCAACAAGTCTATGAAATCTGCAAGAGGGTTGACCAAACAAGAATGGAAACGTATAAGTTTGTGCCAGAAGATCTTCTTGATTCTTTTGCAAGTCGTCTCAGGAAAAAAATAGCTGGTATTCACTCAAAAAAATGGGTTTTACATAGAGACGGCAAAGCTGTAGGTTACGTAAGTCTTACTTACACTTCTCCCGAAGAGGCTGGGAACATAGAGCCTTTTTATGTATTACCGTCAGAGAATAGTTCAGAACTGGCTAGCGTATTGCTTAGCCACGTGCTTAACTTCTTGTGGACAAATAATGTAAGAAGAGTCCTTGGAAAGCTTAACAAAGACTGCGCCGAGACCATAGAAGTATTTCTACGTTTCGGTTTCAAACATGTTGCTTTCATAGGTGACGTGATGAAAAAGCCAGCTTATGAAAATCATACCGAGACAAATTAGGATTTGGAGGAACGTTTACTATTGCACTGCGTCGTAAGAGTCCAACTGGCAACAATGTGTAAGAGCTGTGCACGCCGCAGAAAAATGAGATTGTGCGGTATCTGGTGACTAGGCTTTGGCACTAGGGTTGTTCAGATGAAAATAGCATATATTGCACATTATTTTTCTCCCTCTGAAGGTGCTGCAGCAATAATCGAGGAAACGATCGTGCAAGGGCTTGTCGACAGAGGACATGAACTATTCGTGTTTTGTCCGCAGACTTTTAGTAAGTATAGTCCTCAATATGTGTTACAAGATGAAAACCAAGACTACCCTTTCGAAGTATACCACTCTTTTCCTACACCATTACCCTTAAGCATCATAGTTCCACACATCTTCAATGCCCTTAAAACGTTAAGGCATCGGTACGATTTAGTATTCACTCAACTTCACCTGTTTCACCTTGCCTCTTATACCGCTCTTCTCTCAAAAACCCTAAGAAAACCTTGGGTAGTGAAAATTCACGACATGATTTTCGATCCAACTCTTCCAATACCCGTTTCTGAAAAGGCCTTCATTAATTCATGCTACAAGCTGTTCGTGAGAGCATCTTATGGTTTGTTCCTAAGACATGTTGGAAAGAAAGCGGATAAATTGCTAGTGTTAACAAGTGAATTGCAAGGTCTTCTTCAA
>CAYGBS010000170.1:0-2181 GCA_964348215.1 uncultured Candidatus Bathyarchaeia archaeon | reverse complement strand
GTAAAAGAGACATTATGGAAAGAATGGACCCACTGCTCTTTGAAAGGCCCGATTTTTCTTTCCAAGGCGGGACCTTCACCGCAAACCCTACAACCCTAAGTGCTGGGCTTGAGATGCTTAAAACCTTGGAGGACGGTCAGATAATCAATCGACTTAATGACGAAGGAAAAGAGACCCAGGAAGGGTTGATGGATGTTTTCGGGCGACGAGAAGTTGATGCGAAAGTTAACCGTGCAGGTTCGTTGTTCTATGTACATTTTACGAAGGAGGAGGTTAAAGACGTAACCACGGTTTCCAAGGCAGACAGGGAAAAACTGACAAACTATCACATGGCCTTAATCAACAACGGCGTTTTCTTCCTGCCTGCTAAGGCTGGCGCCATCAGCAACGCCCACTCAAAAGAGGATTTGCAGAAGCTCATTGTAGAGACAGAGAGCTATGTGAAGAAATCAACCAGTTAGAGGAAGAGTTCCTCTTCCAGAGACCTAAGCATGTCTTTCGCCGTAGCTTCTTCTGATTCCTGGAATGCATACCCTCGTATTATCGCCGCAGGAACGGCTTCCCTTGCCTGTCCGATCACCAACTCTGCGGCTGAAGCTATTTCATCTGCAACTGCAGTGCGCTTCACTTTCAAAATGTAGTCAAAAAGATCTTTTTCACCTCTTCTGTCTCGTATAGGTATGAGACCAGCTACGCCTAGAGCGATGTTAATCTCTCCATCTCTTAATGGCCTTCCATGAGTGTCGGAAATAATGACCGCCACCTTTTTCCCGATTTGTCTTTTTATTTCTTTTCTGATTTGTCTGGCGGATTTGTCTGAGTTCTGGGGTAGCAAGGCCACAGTTTTTTCGCCAGGTACATTGCTTTTATCGACTCCAGAGTTAGCACAGATCACTCCATGTCTTGTAAGTGTTATGAGTTTCCCATCACGCATACGAATGATACTCTCAGCTTCTCTCAGCACAACTTCAACCAGCGCTGGATCTTTGTCGGTTTTTCTGGCAGTTGTTTCAGCAAATGGTGAAGGCTCTATAGTATCAAGGTTAACTACATTTCCTTCTGCTCTAGACACTACTACGTGAGTAACAACGATTACGTCGCCGTTTTGAATTGGGGTCTCTTGTTTTTCTGCGGCATCACACATCAGTTTCGACAAGCTGTCACCTTTCTCGATTATCGGTAGTCCAGTTATGGGGATAATCTGTATCACCATTCCTACAACACCTGGAACAAGCCATCTTTTGACTCCCGACTAGGTATGTAGGGCGTTAATAAAGATTCTCAACAAAGACTCATGCTAAGAATCGCAGCCCATTGCTCCGCTACGAATTTGCCACAAATGACAAAGGATTCATTCTTTATATGGCAGCGAAAACCTTCAGAATAAACAGCTTGACCTGCTATAAATAGCTGGCGGAGCAGAAGATCGAAGGCTTAGACAGTATTGAACCGGGCAAACGCGTCTTGATGTTATATGTTTAGCGGAGAAGCATGATGTTCAAATATCCTTCGTGCTTCTTTCAAGTCGTTGAGTGTGTTGATGTTGAAGAATGTTAAGAGTTCAGAGTCGAGTCTCCGGAGAACAATAGTTGAAATGTAGCGTACGCTCTGCATGTTATCTATCATCGAACGCATGTCAAACTTCCCCTCTCTTAAAGCAGCTTTTGCAGCTAGGGTTGCTCTTTTAACGTGGTAGGCTGCGAGTAGAGGTTCAATGTTACCGTTCGGCCAACGAGGAACCGCCGCAGTCCTATTTGCACATGATTCCAAAAGAAGCCTGAGTATATCGGGAGACAAAAAGGGAGTGTCGCAAGCAAGCAGCAGCGCATATTCGTTTTGAATTGTTTCGAAACCAGCTAAAGCTCCCGCTAAAGGCGTTCGAACCTTGGCTCTATCTATTACAATACGGAATGGACGCTCAAGTTCCTTAGCGAACTTTCTCTTCTGATCCTCTGAGTTCACAACTACAACAATATCGTCGATCAGGGTAGTAAGTTTATCCAAAACATGGAGAATCAAGGGTTTTCGAGCAAGTCTGATCAGGCCCTTGTCTTCCCCAAAACGCTTCGAAACGCCACCTGAAACAACAACTGCCGACATAAAAGAACAACTCATCTTGATCTTTTAGCCCAAATGATCTCTATCTGGTATAATACAATTCTGCTAGAAATATCGATTGTT
>CAYGBS010000169.1:0-2185 GCA_964348215.1 uncultured Candidatus Bathyarchaeia archaeon | reverse complement strand
TGACGGTTATCATGTCACGCAAGAGTTTTGCGTCTGTTATTCGGAGTTTAAACAAGCTGATTTCAAGCCTCCCTTCTAACGCTTATGTTTAGCGTTTACCTTTCGTTTAAAACTTCTTATCTGATTGCGCGTTAGAAACATATCGAAACAAGTGAGTATATGTGGCAAAATTCATCTAGTGTAAAAACTTATTAGAATGCGAAGTGTAACTTCTTAAACAACAATTGCAGGCCCTAAAAGAAGAAAGGAGGTGATAGGTTGGCTGATGTGTATTGCCCAGAATGTGGGAAGAAAATGACAAAGAAGAGGAAAAGGCATATGTGTACAGATCCAAATTGCAGTGACCCGTATATCTGCTTTCCGCTGAGCATCTTTGGCGGAGGTTGACGATGATTAAGAAAGTGAGTTAGTTCATCAAGTAGGGCAACGTTTTTCTTTTCTTTTTTTTGAAGTGATGAGTCTCCAAAAAAGGAGACCTTACGGAAAAAGGCATAGTGCGCTATTACTTTGGAAGCAAACACTAAATACCTCATTCTTTTCTCTCGTGCCAATAAGCATCAATTTCTTTTACGCGCGCCAGACTTTAATAGACACATTTTTCAGAAGATTTTCAGAGTCTATCACTAACGAAAGAAGCAGAGAAGTCCCGCCATGTCCAACTGTGAGAATTTAAAAACTATGGTTCTCGTTTCTCTTGCATAGCGATGCCGGTATGTTCACGAGCAAGCAGTGCGCGCGCATGTTTGCAAAAGATTTTTTGGGTGCAACGTGTAAGGCTTTATTGGTTCAACATTATGTCTCGGAGAGAAAACGCAGAAGAGGTTCTTGGAAAAGCCGGGGAGTTGGAGAAAGAGTGCAATTGGGTAGAGGCTGCAGATCTCTATAAGCAGGCTTTACGCGCACTTGAAAAAAAAGATTTTTTGAACGCTGGTGAGATTCGGGAGAGGATTGGTTACTGCTTTTATCGAGCTGCGTTTCAGGCCGAGACTCAAGAAGAGTTTAGGAGGCGCATGGGGTCGTCGGTGGAGGCTTATGAAGAAGCAGCCGGGCTGTTTGAGAGGTTGGAAGATTCAAAGAGGCATGCTAGAGTAAACTGTTGTAGGGCAATGGCATCATACAACAGATCTTGGCTTGTTGATGGTTCGTCTGAAAGGAAAGCGTTGCTGGACGAGTGTTGGAAATTAGAGAAGACTGCTTTGAAGACCTTCGCGGAGGCTGGAGACCGCTTTGGCCACGCAAAACTATGTAACGAACTCCTATACTGCCTATATGATAGGTCTTTGATCGAGTGGAGTAGGCAGCAGCTGAACAAAATTGTGGAGGAAGCGGTGGGCTATGGCGAAACCGCTATGGAAGCTCTCTCTGAAGTCAGAGACGAGCAAGAACTTGCTAGAGCATATTCCATGACAAGCCTCCACTGTTTCTACGCCGCGAACACTAGTGAGCTGGAGGAGAAAAAGAAGGAGTTCAGTCACAAATGCTTAAGTTACGCAAAGAAGGCTCTGGAGCTTTCCGAGAAAGTTGGAGACAGCTACCTCAATTGTTTGTCGAACTGGGCAGCAGCCACTGGGGCCCTGTATTTCTCTGATAACATGACATCCTCACTAGAACATGCTGAGAAAATGTTGCAGCAAGGCTTGACTATACAGGACAATTACGTGATAGGAGTAGCATACTATCAATTAGCTTTCACCACCATCTGGATGATGAAGGTAGAAGAGGACCCAGACAAGAAAAGAGAAGGACATAGTAAAGCCATTCGATACGCGGAGGACGCGATACGTCATCTCCGCATAATCGGTAATGAGTATTTTATTGCTGAAACCCCTCTTGCTGAAAGTTACTCCCTTCTGGCATCTGAAGTTGAGACCAACCGAGAAGAAAGGCGTATTCTCTTGGAGAGGGCCGTTGAAGCTGGGCGGAAAAGCCTAGAACATGCCAGGCGATCAAGTTCTCCAGATGCTATAGGAGTCAACCTCCATGAACTGAGCAAGGCCTTGTATTTCCTTTCCAGCATGGAGACGAAAATCAGCGGGAAAAAAAAGCTGCTTGAGGAGGCATCAAAGCACAGACAAGGCTACATAGACATCGTAGAAAGGATGTATCCATCTAACTACTGGGTTCGCGGTTATGGTCAAAACTATCAAGCTTTGATAAGAGCTGAGTTGGCTAAGATAGAACCAGA
>CAYGBS010000168.1:292-2198 GCA_964348215.1 uncultured Candidatus Bathyarchaeia archaeon | reverse complement strand
AGGGTTGACTCTCGAAAAGCTTGAGAAGGACCTCTCAGACAGCGGCTACAGTCTTGAAGATGTGAAGCTGTTGACCTTGTATCTAAGTTACAGAGGAGAGCCCATAGAAAAGGACACGCTGATATGTTGTTCGATTTTGAGAACGATTGAAGACAGGTTTAGAAGGGCCGCTGCAAACCAGCTCAGACTCATCGGTCACACAACCGCTGGGGAATTAGAGAACGAAGACCTTGTCCTTAAGGAGATTTCGGGAGTAGGCTACAACGGTTTGTCTCTCTTAGCTTTAGTTACAAACCTCCCGATAGGCGTCGGACGCACTTGGGGTCTACGAACAGCGGCGGAAGCGGGAGAGCAAGGAAGGGAGATGGCTCATGACGCATGGGTTGACTTTGGCCGACAGACCGCGAGCAAAGAACATCTTCACACGAGGAAAGCCCTACTTGTGTTGACCCAGGGGTCGAAGGTTGACACTCCAGGCTACGAGCATTTCTTGGCAGAGGGAATCGCCCATTTCATGGGTAGCACTCGCGAGGCAAGGATAATGAATGTTGTTGGCGGAAGCAGCGGTGATGGGTTGAATGCTCAGCTTTGTCGACAGTTCTATGGGAGACTGAAAGAGCATCCGCAGTTGAAGGTCCTTGATGGAGAGGCTGTGTGTGCCTTGATTCCCAACTTGTGTGAAACCTCCATAGGTCTCGACGTGAGTGCTATAACTAAAATTGGACAGCAACACGTTTTTCATTTTGACAGTGAAAAGGAACCGCGTTATAAGTATGTCAAGCGCATTGGCGATAAAGATCCCATGACCTTGTATGCTGAAGTAGTTTATGACCACGAAGTCAAACTTTCGAAGGAAAAAGGGCTTCCTATGCCCAGTAAAGACGCGATTCTGGAAGCGGTGCAACTTTCTCGAGCACAGAAAAGGCTACTGATTTTCAATCCAGTTGTAGCCAGATATGCTTTCGCTTTTCCTTTTGGCAACTATACGTGTGTTGCTGGAATGCGAGTGGTGGAAGACGATGTTGAGCTTATGTTTCCCATTAGAAGTTATACTCCTGAGATGCCAGGCTACATCATGATGGGTGACCATGAGAAGGTGCGAAAAGGAGCTAGCCGCGTATATGATATGCTGAGAGAAGATCAAGGCTTCCGCAGAAACGATGCTACATTCCTCGTCTCCTGCATCAACAGGAGACTGGTTGAGCTGATGGCTGGAAGGAGCACGGGAACTGAGGCTGAAGTGTTGAAAGAAGGGCTTTCATCAACACAAGTAGCCGGGTTCTTGGCGTATGGTGAGATGTCATTCACTCATCTTATGCAGGAGCCCTACTTCCACGCCTTCAGCTGCTGGGGAATCACTCTCCACTCAAAAGCTGCGGCGACCAAACCGAAAGAGAAGAAGAAGGAAGAGGGAATCGGAATCAAAGGCTGGCTTAAGGGCCCCAAGCGCTAATCTCCGTCTGTTCCTTTGTCTAAACAGTTCGAACATCGACGGAATTGAACGAAGCATTTCTCACAGGTTTTTCGCGACATACATTTGGGGCAACTTGGCGGCTTGCCACAGATTGAAGCGGTCTTTTCTGGACTGATAAGCTCGCATGGGCAGAGGTCGAATGAATTTCTAAGTGTTGCAGCAAAATTAGTCAAGTACTTTTTAGAAGGCGCGCACATATTGGTTATGGTTAAGGGAAAGCGATGCGATGCAATCAGAAATTCTTTGGTCAAGAGCTCTTTGAGGAGGGTACTGCTGAGAGAGAGTTTTGCACCCGGCTAGCGGTCTTAAAACCAGTCATGGCGCAGTACGAATTCGCGTTGAAAGATCGTCTACCAGAGCTCCCGTCGGATAGAGATGGAATCTTACAGGTGAAGTATAACGGGATGTTGTCGACTGTCGTGTGGGACGATG
>CAYGBS010000168.1:0-232 GCA_964348215.1 uncultured Candidatus Bathyarchaeia archaeon | reverse complement strand
AGTTCAACAAGTCCATGAGTATACTCAAGAATCCCAGATCGACTATGGATGTAGACAGGATCAGGCTTGCTGTCTTTGATTATGGCAAAAAGAAAGGAAACGATGAAATTGACATAGATGTTCCGGAGTACATCGAACGCTTCAGAAGGTTAGAACGTGATTTTAAGCTGCCTGTGGGATGCGACAGCGGTGTTGTTCATATCCCCGACTTCTTTCAGCCAGATGGAAGTCT
>CAYGBS010000167.1:0-2354 GCA_964348215.1 uncultured Candidatus Bathyarchaeia archaeon | reverse complement strand
ATAGAAGAGTCGGATGTGTTTACGCGAACAGAAGAGATTGACTTTCACCTGAAGGTGAAAAGACGCCTTTCGACAAAAACTTTTTTTGATCCATTCTTCAGTGTTGGCACACTTCTCCGGGAGTCTGTTCAATCTTCGGATGACTTGTTCTTAGAGAATGGCAAGTTAACGAATTACGCTTTTCCACCACTAAGCGAAATTGATCCAGTCGATGTCTGCAATTATGTCCTGACAACTGCTAACAAGTTCAAAGCACGGGCAATAGTAGTTGACAGAACTGATCATAAGATTATCAGAACATTTAGGTGGACAAAATATGGTCTTCAGACATTCCTCTATGACGATGAGCATGAATTGGTGCCACTAGATGGAAAAGCCGTGCTTTCTACAAGAAGTAAGATCTTGCTGTTCGTAAGTGATCTTTCCAAGGCAAGAGCGTTGATGGCGAGATTGAAGCGTTTCAATCGAAATTTGGTCATTGTTGGGTTGTTCCACAAATCTTATGACGTTCGCGACAAGCTGAGAGAATTGAGTGGTGTCATGGTAAAGCGAGAGCCAATCGATTTGGGGATAAGTTGGCGAGGGGATATACCTGATCCCCCTTTCACCGTCGAAGATCTTCTCCGAAGAGCAAAACCGGAAAGGCTGCAACTTGCAAAACAAATATTGTATTCCATAGCATTCTCGGATTATGGGGATTTCATTTCTACCAGTGGCCTGCCGACTGGAGTCTGGATATGTCAAAATAGACTTCTAGTGGAACACCCTAGCTCATATCAAACGATACTCCAGTTCGCTGCGGATAGAATTGGCGAGCTGAAGCCTGATTTGTTACTTATTCACAGAGATGCCGCACTTTGGCGATTTGGGGGAGCCGTGGCCATGACATTGGATGTGCCACTCACAAATCTTCGGATTCTCAAATTGAATATGGTAGTAAGATTCTGTCGAGAGAAGATCTGAGACGGGTCGTGGATGGCAAACGAGTAATATTTGTTAGTCTGTTTGATAGCTTTGTAACGAAGGATATTATCAAAGCTTTGTTCAAGTTGAGACAGACGGGCGCAGACATCCAGATTTTTGTGATTTTTGACCGATGGGAACTCGAGCAAAAGTATAGAGAGTTTTTCGGAGTCGAATATGCGTTGAGTCTAGCAGAGTTCTGGCTCGCCCTACCTGATGATAAGCGCTTATTAATTGAGAAGGAACTTCTATACAGGAAGAAAGTAATCTCAGAAGCCTGCAAAGGAACTAGCCCTACTTCTATTCTTCCGTCTTGTCATTACTATCCTCGACTAACTAAGAAAGATCCTAAAGCTAGTAGAGATGAGGAGTTGACAAAATATTGTTAGAAAAAATCACAGGTGAGTCAATAGCCAGAATCGAAAACCATATTGGAGCTCTCTCAAGATTCTCGATTTTGAAAAAACCAGGTGATGGAGTGACTCGCCTTGCTTTTTCGCGACAAGAGACCGAGGCTTTAGACTGGGTCCAAAGAAAACTTACAGACTTTGGCTACCGAATCAGATATGATCCTTTTCTAAATGCGCATGCATATGATATGAAGGAAGGAAGCAAGCGAATCTTGATAGGAACCCATCTTGACTCAGTCAAGAATGGGGGAAAATACGATGGCGCAGTAAGCCTAGTATGCTTCTTGGAAGCTCTTCACCTTTCAAGAGATAGCAAAGAAGGATTTAATCTTCCGGTGGATTTTGTTGTTTTCCGTGCTGAAGAATCGACGATGTTCAAAGTAGCTCTTCTGGGAAGCAAAGTGGCCACAGGATATTATGATCTCAAAGATCTGAGAGATATTCACTTCTCTTGGGATGAAAAACTCGAAGAGGCGCTTATTCATCTGGGGTACTCGAACAGAACAGGAACACAATTCAAGACCATCAGCTTATTTGACATACTTTCTAAATACAATGGTGACTTGATGGCAAAGATCCGTAAAGGTTGTTGGTTCTTTGACCATGATCCCGAAGATTATGAAGCTTATATGGAAGTGCATATAGAGCAAGGAAGAGTGCTTGAAAAGTTAAATAAAGATTTGGGAATCGTGACTTCTTTCAGAGCACCGCTCAGGGAGATTTTTACTCTTGAAGGTCGAACGGACCATTCTGGTGCCACACCAATGGGACCCAGGTATCGCCAAGATGTCTTGTGTGCAGCAAGCGAGTGTATACTAGCGATTGAGAATTGTTGTAATGAGGAAGCAAGGAGAGGTGTAGACATTGTTGGAACGGTTGGCGAGCTGCACATTCCGTTTATGGGTATCAACAAAATACCCGGAAAATGCAAATTCACACTCGACCTCCGTAGCAACAACATGGAAGAACGAATCAGAATAT
>CAYGBS010000166.1:0-2388 GCA_964348215.1 uncultured Candidatus Bathyarchaeia archaeon | reverse complement strand
ACAGCGGTAACCCTTCAGACAAAGTGTAAGAATCATCTCTTGGGTATAGGTGAAGTGGGCTCTTAAATTCAGAGCGAAGAGCGCCTTTCGACTGAATGCTCTGAAACCCGTTTGTGCATCTGTGATTCGTACTCCAGCTAAAGCATTTATGAGGAAGGTTAGAAGTCTGTTACCATACTTCTTTATCAATGACATGCCATTGGGTGATCTCTCCAAGAAACGTGAACCCAAAACTAGTTCTGCCTCGCCTTCAAGGATGGGCTGCATGAGACGTGGAATATCCCTGGGCATATGTTGTCCGTCAGCATCTAATATTACAACCACTTCAGGGTTCAGCTTTCTTGCATATTTCATTCCTGTGATCACAGTTGCCCCTACACCTTGGTTTTGAGAGTGTTGCAGTACTATTGCTCCGGACTTTCTAGCCATCTTCACAGTTCTGTCTGTTGACGAGTCATCCACTACGACAACGCAGTCAGCATATTTCTTTGTTTCTTTAACGACATCTTCAATACTCTTCTCCTCATTGAAGGCAGGAATCACAGCTAAATACATAAGAAGCCTCAGCCAAAGACATTGTCGACAAATGCCGAAGGAACCATTTAACTTTTGTGGCGTCGTAAATCCTCGAACATTTATATGGTTCACTGGTTTTGGTATGCACAACAGAGCTCGCAAGTTCAAAGGATCTATCCTCTAAAGAAAAGAGGATTTATGTCTAAAAGGAGAAGAGAGCAAACGGTGCCCCAACAAGCAAATTTGGTCATCAGCAAATTTTCAGCATATTATAAGAGTCGATTTTTCCGTGTTGGATCTCTAGATTTCATTGAACGACGCGAGTTTGGCTTTCTTCTGTTTAAGGACGCAGTTATGCTTCGACACAAGGCGTTCCGAGATTCAAATGCACTCAAATCCTACTTGAGACAAATTACCCCTTCTGACATCTATTATTCAAGTGCATATTATGAGAATCCCGAGAAAAGTATGGAAGAAAAAGGTTGGCTTGGAGCAGATCTGGTTTTTGATATTGACGCAGACCACATTCCCACGCCATGCGGCAAGGTTCATGACAGGTGGATTTGTAGCCATTGTGGTTTTGCCGGTAAAGGACCATCCCCCAAGGAATGTCCGATGTGCAGCAAAGCGAAATTTGACAGTAAGACTTGGACATGCGACGACTGTCTAGAATCTACCAAAGAAGAAACGATCAAGCTGAGGGATATGTTAATGAATGATTTTGGCTTTTCTAGCGACGAGGTGAAGGTGTATTTTAGTGGACATCGTGGTTATCACGCACAAGTTGAAAGCGGAAGCATTCTTTCTCTTGGTTCTATGGCGCGGAAGGAAATCGTGGATTATGTTATCGGATTGGGCTTGAAGACAAAAATGCATAAACTGATAGACAGAGGAAGAATTGCCGTTGCCCTCGATCTGCGTGATCTAGGTTGGAGAGGTCGTATTGCAGAAGAAATCCATGAATTTCTGCCAAAAGCAACTCCTAGCGAGCTTGAAACAATGGGCTTGAGCCAAAATGCCGTTAACTCATTAATCAGAAATCAAAAAACGCTTCTTGAGCGTTGGAAGAATAAGAAGTGGATAAGCGTGAAAGGTGTAGGTCCGAAAAACTGGGAAAAGGTTGTCCAATGGGTAATTGACCAAAAATCAGCGAAAATCGATACAGTCGTTACCACGGATATTCATCGATTGATTCGATTGGCTGGGAGTCTACATGGGAAGACTGGGTTCATGAAGGTGGAGGCGCCCTTCAGCGGCTTTGACGATTTTGATCCTTTGAGGAGAGCAGTAGCTTTTAAAGAGGGACAAGTGATAGTTGACATTGTTGAAGCTCCTGAGTTTCGAGTAGGGGATGCGGTTTATGGACCCTTTAAGGATAACCGGCATGTGGAGTTACCTACCGCAGCAGCCGTTTTCCTCCTCTGTAAAGGCGCAGCTCAAGTGGTGGAATAGCAATCGTGTATGACGAACTCTATAAGGCTTGGTTAAAAGAAAAAGAAAATACGGAACTGCAGAAACTTCCTAGGGACTTCTACGTAAAACTGGCGGATTACGTGAGTCGAACTCGACAGGAAGGGCGGATGCTGGATCGAAAGTCAGCTAAGGCAAGGTTAATTTCGCAAGAACTGTCAAATCTTAAACGATTGATAAGAGAGCTTGCCACGCTGCGTTTCAAAAAACTAGTTAGCCAAGCAGAGTCTGGAAAACTCATGGAAAGAGGAGCACTGACACGGGAAGAAGAAGGAATGCTTCTTGAAGTGCGACCTTCATTTGAAAAATTCCAGTCTTTTCTGAAAGGCTCGTTGCGGGGAAAGATTTTAAACATTAAGGAAGAAACTGAACCGTCGAAAAAACGGCTGCTTCGTTTTCTCC
>CAYGBS010000165.1:0-2389 GCA_964348215.1 uncultured Candidatus Bathyarchaeia archaeon | reverse complement strand
TGAAAACAAGCCCTTCTATCCTATACCTAGACTGGCAACCACCCCAGAAGAGGTCATGAGAAACGCTGGAACTCGCTACTCTTACTCGCCAAATATACTTGCTCTGCAAGAAGGAGTGAAACAAAAGAAGAAAAGTTTAGCCTTTGTAGGAACTCCTTGTCAAATCAATGCAATTCGGAAAATACAGATGTTTCCTCTAAAAAAGTACTCCAACCCTCTTCAATTCACTGTGGGGTTAATGTGCACCGAAAGCTTCAGTTACGATGGGCTTTTTGAGAACCATCTCAAGGAAAAAATGGGTCTCGATCTGAGTGATGTTGAAAAGATGAACATCAAGGGAAAAGTTCTTGTCTTTCTGAAGTCGGGCGAAGTGAAGACTATCCCTCTTTCAGAGGTAAAACAGTATACTCGGGAGAGCTGCCTTCTTTGCGACGACTTCAGTGCCGAGCTAGCTGACATTTCAGCTGGCGGTCTGGGGCTTAGCGGCTGGACATTTGTAGTTCTTCGAACCGAAAAAGGTGAAGAGATCTTCGAAGGTGCAGTGAAGGCAGAAATGCTTAAGACCAGAGCAGTCGGCGAAAAACCTAACGCTGTAAATTTGCTGAGAAGGCTTTCAAAGAAGAAGAAACAAAACTCCATACGGCATCGCGATTAAGCGAATCTACCAACCTACCTCCTCAGGATATGTTTATATGGAGATGTAAACAACTTTCACATGAAAAAGATTACGTATGAGGGTATTGGTCTTGAAGAAAGATCTGAGCGAGACGTGTTATCTGTTTTTCTCGACGTTGGCTAATCCCACACGTCTAGCTATCTTAGAGCTGCTTAGAAACGGGGCGAGAAATGTCACGGAGATCTCTGAGACCCTTGAGCAGGAGCAGAGCATGATCTCCCACAACTTGAAGCCGTTAGTCAGGTGTGGTTTCGTCTTTGTTGAGAGACAATGGAAGCAACGCATTTACTCCCTAAATGAAGAGACTATGGAACAGTTGTTCGAGATTTTTGATAATCACGCTGAAAAATACTGTCCAACATCAGGAAAGTGCCTCGAATAATGGTGAAAACGTTTCCGCAAAACGGGAGAGATAGATAATTGAGGTGCTTTGCAGGATGGATCGCTCTCCATTGTTACAACGGTTTTGGGGTCTAATGCTATGAACAAGAAATTGGCAGAAAAGGTGAAACGACTAAAAAGAGAAAGACAAGCACTCATACTTGCTCACAATTACCAGCGTCCAGAAATCCAAGACATTGCAGACTTTGTAGGTGACAGCCTAGAACTCTCCCTTTGTGCGACTCAAACTGAAGCTAAAGTCATAGTCTTTTGCGGCGTAGACTTCATGGCTGAGACGGCTGCGATACTTAATCCCAGCAAGACTGTACTGATACCTGACAGAAACGCATTATGCCCCATGGCAGCTATGCTGCCCAGCGAGCTCGTGCACCTATATCGAAAGAAATTCCCCAGTGCAAAGATAGTTCTCTACATAAACACCCTTGCAGAAGCCAAAGCTAACTGCGACGCAGTCTGCACCTCTGCGAATTCCGCTGAAATCGTCAATAGGATGAATTCAGAGAAAGTCCTTTTCGGACCAGATTGGAATTTGATGCAATATGCCAAAAAACTAACGGACAAACACATAATACCTATACCCAAGTTCGGCTATTGCCCTGTTCACAAACTATTCTCTAAAAACGCTGTTCTAACACTGAAGAAGAGACATCCTGACGCAGAGGTGCTAGCACATCCAGAATGCAACCCAGATGTATGTAAAGTAGCTGATTTCGTTGGTAGCACCTCGAAGATGTATAAACAAGCTCTCGTGTCGAGTTCTAGAAAGTTCATTGTCGCCACCGAAGTTGGAATGCTACACCGGATGAGAAAGGAGAGGAAAGATGCTGCTTTCATACCAGCATACGAAGAGTCAATATGCGCAAACATGAAGCTACATACACTCGAAAAACTGTACGTGTCGCTAAGGGACAGGAAGTATAAGGTGAAAGTTCCCGCAAAAATCGCGGCTGAAGCAAGAGACGCTGTTGAGGTTATGCTGGCAACGAAAGAAACCCTTGCCTAAATTACCCTCCACCTATTGGGGGAACTATGGCTACTACATCATTATCCTTCAACTTGGTGATGACCCCGTGAAGATCCCGTATGCTTTTCCCGTTAACCAAGAATTGTATTGAAGGATCAACCTTTCCGCTAGCTTTATCATACAGATATTCGGACGCCTCCTCTCCATACTTGAGAACAATCTTATCAAGAAGGTTGACAAGCGTACTACCAGCCTTCAGTCTTATTCTCTCTTCAGGGGCTTTTGCCAACTCCCTCAAGGTTGTGAAGTATCTGACTTTGATTTTCAAGGCTGTCACTCGTCTCTAG
>CAYGBS010000164.1:0-2411 GCA_964348215.1 uncultured Candidatus Bathyarchaeia archaeon | reverse complement strand
CATCTCTTCAGTCAACTGGGCAACAGTGATACCATGTTTAAGCCGTATCTGCCTTATGTTCCTCAAAGCTTTCAGCCTCTTGAAAAGAGTGATAATAGACTAGAGGCTAACCCTTGGTCCGTGTGATCTTAGTTCTTCCCTGAACCCGCCAGTACTCAACCTCGACCCCAGAAACCAGCTTCTTCTTCAGCTCCTCATCATCCGGATACGACGCCTCAAAAACTCCATAGTTTTCTAAATCCATGATCTGAACCGTATTTGGCAACAGAGCAATGACCTGCCCGCTTTTCTTGTCAATCATAGGAACCTCTACTTGAGCATCCACAGGCTTAACAAAGGTTCTCTTGGCATGGTCAAAAACGCCCACAGCTACGACTCTCGCCTTAGCCGAACCGTGTTTGCCAGGTTTGGACTTTGTCAGACTTGTGACGCGGCACGGCTCGTTGTCCACAATTACGTAGCCGCCGACACGTAAGCTTCCAACATCAACAGGTTTGCTCATCCATCTCAGCACCCAACAGTATACAGCAATGTTTAACAACTAAAATAAATAGATTAAGGTTACTGCAATGGCTTAGATGCGATGATTATGGCGTTTACAAGTGTGGGGTTGACAGCGCGAACAGACCAGGAAAAGGCGTTAGACCTGGCTAAGGAACTGATGGGTTATCTGGAGGAAAAGAGGTTAGACATACTTGTGGACCCTGAAGTCGCAAAACGCATACAGAGAATCGATAGTGCCTCAGCCCTTGAAGAGTGGAAACCGGACTTCATCATCACTGTAGGCGGTGATGGAACAATACTTAGGACATGTATCCACGTTCCGAAGCCTGAGCCTCCGATACTTGCTATCGACATGGGTGAGCGAGGATTTCTAGCTGAAGTGCCTCCGAAAGATGCAAAGATAGCTATAGATAAGAGCCTCCGTGGAGAGTTCACTCTTGAACATTGTAAAAAGGTAGCGGCTTCTGTTGAAGGCGAAGCATTACCAGACGCGTTGAACGAGGTCTTTATCTCCGCAGATGCACCGGTCAAGCTGTTGTATGCCAACCTCTGGAAGGATGGCGAACGTATTTTGGAAGTTCGAGCTGATGGCCTCCTTGTTGCATCACAGACAGGTTCAACGGGATATTCAATAGCAGCAGGAGGGCCAGTTTTGGATCCTGAAACCAATGTCTTTGTCATCACCCCGGTATGCCCCTTAACACCGTTCCCGCCAATCGTCTTCTCCGAGAACGCGACACTCACGGTGGAAATCGAGAGACCGCATAGTGCCCTAATTGTGGTTGATGGATACTACAGAAAGCTTGTTGAAAAGCAGAAACCTCACGTTGCAATCACCAAGTCTAAGAACGTAACTTCGTTTATTCGGTTTAGAAAGAAGTTTTATGGCAGGCTGAAGGATCGGCTGCTATATCCGAAGGGAAGGCGATGCTGACGAAAGTTGAGAAACGGAAGATAATTGTTCTTGACACGTCAGCCTTCATAGCCGGATTTGAACCTCTCTCAATCAAAGATCCTCAATATTCAGTTCCTGAGGTTAGAAAGGAACTTCTTACTAACTCTTTACCTTCGACAAGATTTGACGCTGCTGTTGAAAACGGCAGATTGAAAGTCAAAACGCCTAGGGCAGCTTATGTTGAAAAGATTAAGATATCGTCAAAAGCCGTTGGCGACCTGCTTTTCCTTTCAGAAGCAGACAAGAAAGTTTTAGCACTGGCCCTGGAGTTAAAGGATGAGGGTCACAATGCCCAAATCGTCACCGACGACTATTCAATACAAAACGTAGCCAACCAGTTGGATATCAAATTCGCACCGTTGATGACCTTTGGCATACGCTACCGCTTCCGCTGGACACTTTATTGTCCGGCATGTCACCACAAATATCCAGCAGACTATCGATCCAAACACTGTGAAATCTGCGGAACATGGCTTAAACGGAAACCTCTTAGAAAAACACCAGTATAAGCTTGATGCAGCCATGACATCTCAGTGAAACTTGCACGCACCCTGCAGTTATGAGAGGGGCGGAACACATCTTTCCAGTGAGCGAAAAGGAAATAGCGAATGAAATATACTGCTTTCGAGAGGAAGCAGCATGAGCTACATCGAAGGAAAAATCACATACTTTGAAGCCCCAGGCAAGCAAAACACTGAAACCGTGTTGCGAATCGTGAAAGATTATGCAGAGAAAAAAGCTGTGAAAGACATCTTAATTGCTTCAACAACTGGAGAAACCGGAGTCCTAGCTTCAAAGCTTCTGGGAAACCTAAACTTGGTTGTTGTGACACATCACACTGGCTTTTTGCAACCAGACATGCAGGAGTTGAAGGAAGAGAACCGACAGCACATCTTAGCGGCCGGCGCAAAGATCTTAACAGCTACGCACGCCCTCAGCGGTGCTGAAAGAG
>CAYGBS010000163.1:430-2420 GCA_964348215.1 uncultured Candidatus Bathyarchaeia archaeon | reverse complement strand
TGAAAAAGAAATATCCTGATGCAAAAGTTGAAGGACTAGATGATGAACCACTAATAAAAGAAATATCTACCAAGAAATCAAAGCATGAAAAGAAAAAAGAAAACGAAAAGCCCGAAGAGCCTTTGGTCAAAGAAATTGACTAAGCGCAACCAAACCATTTCGAACTGTTACCTTCGATCAATGCGATGCGTTGACGAAGCAAAAAACATAGAAGCAAAAACAAGCTTAAAAACCTCTTATGTTGTGGTGAAGAACCATGGGAAATATTGTCCGTGTGGGAGTCACCTTTCCATCAAAACTTCTCTCAGACTTTGACAGAATAATCAAGGACATGGGCTACCAAAGCCGGTCCAAGGCCGTTCAAGACACGGTTCGCACCTTTGTCAATGACCAGAAGTGGCTATCTGACATAAAAGGGACAAAGACAGGGTCAATCACAATGGTATATGACAGGGAAACTAAAGAGTTAGAGTCTGATTTGACTGATGCTCAACACCATTTTGAATCGATGATTTATGCGTCGATGCATGTGCATTTGAGCAAGGATAAATGTCTTGAAACAATTGCAGTGAGGGGCGAAGCAGGGAAGATCAAGCGTTTAGTGGCGACGTTGAAAGCGAGGAAAGGTGTAGAAGAGGTCAGATTAAACGTCTTCTCAGTATAACAGCTTATTTCATGAGCACGCCTTACCCTCAAAGTTAATAAGTATTTGAATAAAGCAGTGTGAATCTGTGGGGCGAGAAAACTATGTTTGAGTTTGGAAGCCTGCGGTTCCGACCTATCGAAAGAGAAGACCTGAAGATGCTACATAAGTGGGAAAATGACTTTGAGCTCATAATGTATTCAAGAAGCAAGCCTGTGAACTTTGCGAACATGGCTCAGTTAGAAAAGCAGTACGAGGAGTGGGTGAAGGATGAGAAGGAACTTCGGTTTATAGTGGAACTCCTTGATTCAAAAGAGGCTATTGGAATCGCTCGTATACGGCGAGAGGAATGGGGAAATGTGAAGACTGCGGACATAGGAACTTATATCGGCGAGAAAGAGCTCTGGGGGCAGGGACTAGGTAAGCAGATCACTGTGGCTTTGCTAGAGATGTCCTTCAATCAGCTGAATGCAGAACGCTGTGAAGCTTGGAGCGTAGAATACAACCATCGTGCTCACAAAGCCCTAGAATCGTGTGGCTTCAAGAAAGGAGGAGCTGTGAGGAAGGCCGCCTTCGTTAACGGACGAAAATGGGATGGTTTCCACTTCGACATTCTTCGAGAGGAGTACCTGAAACTACGAGACAATCTCCTAAAACGAACGTTAGGTGACAGATTGGAAGACTACCTTAAGAAACACTGTACCATCAAAGGATATTGAATCGGCCAAGTTCACAGAGCACACCTTGTTGAAAGTCCGTTTGGTTTAATGAAGGAAGGAGGAGCTAAAGCTGTCGTTTTGCTGCTGCTTCTAAAGCAGCTACTCCAGGCAATTTTTCGCCCATTAGGAACTCGATTAATGCGCCGCCAGCTGTGCTTACGTACCCCATCTCTTCTTCTAAACCCAGTTGTTCAACGGCCGCAACTGTGTGGCCTCCTCCGACAAGAGAGAAGGCTTTCGATTCCCCTATAGCTTCTAGGATTTCTTTGGTTCCTTTCATGAATTCCTTGTTTTCGAAGATTCCTACGGGTCCACTGATTACGATGGATCTAGCTTTTCGTACAGCTTCGGTATAGTGTTGAATTGTTTTTGTTCCAATGTCACAGATAGGATAGTTTGTCGGCAGCTCTTCAATTTTGATCTCTCTGCGCTTACCATCTACGTCTATTGCTAAGTCTAAAGGCGTCTTAACTTGGTCCGGATATGTCTTTATCAGTTCTTTGATTCCCGAAACGAAGCCCGCTAATTCCTTCTTCTCCAGAAATTCCACGTTAGGTCTTCCAAGGTCTAGGCCCTTTGCAACCAAGAACAGGTGGCCTGCTACGCCTCCTGTTAAAACGGCGTCGTA
>CAYGBS010000163.1:0-410 GCA_964348215.1 uncultured Candidatus Bathyarchaeia archaeon | reverse complement strand
GTTGTTGTCCAGCACGTATCTTGATATTCGAAGTGCATCATCTGCCTTGGCTCCACCGAGAATGTAGATGCAGGGCTTCTCTGGTGATTCGAGGGCTCTGCTCAGAGCGGTGAGTTCTCTCTCCATTATCCGGCCCGCGACGCTTGGCAGTACTGCAGTGAAGCCTACTATGGAAATGTGAGAGCGGTGAGCTGCGGCAAAAGCGTCATTGACGAATACGTCTGCTAACGGGGCTAGGGCTTTGACAAATTCTGTCTCTGCGTGTTCTTCTGGTGTTCCCTTCTTGCGTTCATCGGCGTATGTCCTGACGTTCTTCAGAACCAGTGTTTCTCCGCTTTTGAGGGTCTTTATGGTTTTCTTTGATTTTTCTCCAAAAAGGTCATCGACGTATTTAACAGGTCTGTTTAATA
>CAYGBS010000162.1:0-2441 GCA_964348215.1 uncultured Candidatus Bathyarchaeia archaeon | reverse complement strand
TTGGAATGGTTGAGGTCCGAGAGACAATGAAAGAGATAGCTAAGAAGGGCACTACGATCTTTCTTTCGTCACATCTTCTACACGAGGTTGAACAGGTCTGCACTGACGTTACGATAATTAACAAAGGTGTTGCCGTAGTTTCCGGTACACCTAAGCAGATATCCGCCAAGGTCAAGGGACCGATGAAAGTTGAGGCTGAAGTCGATAAGTTGTCAAAGGCTGTTGTAGAAAAGGTGAAAGAGTTGCCTTTCGTTACAGAGGTTTCTAGGGACAGAAAGAGGCTCTTGGTCGAGGTGAAGACTCGTGACGACGTTCGATCTGAAGTCTCTCAGGCCATTACAGCTGGAGGAGGCGTCGTCGTATCCATGAAGCGGAAGGGAGAGAGTCTGGAGGATCTCTTCTTAGATCTCCTTGACAAGGAAAAGAGGACTAAAAATGGGTAGCAGCTACTCAAGTCGGACCACTAAGTTTCTCGCGGTAGTCAGGTATGAGTTGCTATGGAATATTCGAAAGAAGAAGTTCCTTGGGATGCTTGTCGTTGCATTTGGTCTTTCCACGTTGGCATTGGCGGCGGGTCACATCGTAAGCGCTTTTACCGGTGTTCCCGTTGAACCGAACCCAAATTTTGTGATTAACTCTAATGCAGGTTTAGGTGGGTTCGGATTTTTCTTGTTTGCAATAGTTACTGCTATGAACACAATTTCAGCAGAGTTTGAGAGCGGAACGATTGTTCCTTTGTTGGCTAAACCTTTGTCAAGGACCATGGTGTTCTTAGGCAAATTGCTTGGTGCCTTTTTGACACTCTTGGCAACGTACTGCTTTTTGATGATTTACATAATTATAGGCGGCATCGCTGTTTATGGGTGGCCTCAAAACAACTTACATCTTGTTCCACTCACTCTTCTCGGTGCGCTTTTCAGCACATTAATATGGGTGTCAATCGTCCTGATGTTTGGAACACTGTCCAGAAGCTCCTTGATTGCTGCTCTGGGTCCACTGGGGATCTGGTTAGGGACAACTTTCATTGGCTCAATACTTGGAGCACTTGCAGGTCAAGGATGGGTCCTCACTTACATTCCAGGCTCGGGAAACTCTGGATACGTGGGCGGTCCTCCAGGTTTGGGCGTTTCGGCTGCGGTTTCAACCGGCACAGACAGCATAGGTCCGAATCTAATAAACTACATTTTGCACCCGTCTTGGGAAGTCACTTACTACAAAATAAGATTCGGTGGAACCGCTCCTGGTCAGAGTGTTTGGGAAGAGCTCTACTCGGAGCCTCTATCATCTGTCGTCTTCACATCGATCGCTGTGGCAGTGGTCTACTTCATCGCTTTCCTCGCAGTTTCTTGGTATGTTTTCAGGCGGGCGCAGGTAACAGAATGAATAGCCTCAGCATAGGGCTAAACTGAGTGACTTATCCAGGAAACCAGTTGAAGAATGCTGTGTATGGCGTATCTGATGGGCATTCAGTGGAATGAAGTCTATCCGTCATTTGAAGGTGCATAAAACTGTATTGGCTTCAAGTTTTGTGGCTTGTTCTCTATTCGTCTCCTTATTAGTGGCTATTAAAGCTGTAGATACTTGTGAGGAGATGTTGAGCTGCTTATACATAAGACTTATTTAGCCAGTGTCTTCTGAACATTTCTTGATTTGAATCGACGAGAATGGTGAGTAGATTGGGGGAAGATGGAGGTATCCGTACCCGGGGGCTATCTCTTAGGGTAATAGCGTTGATTTCTGTCTTGGCATTCGTCTTCTTGTTCATGATAATCCTCGGATTGGTCATGGTGATTCAGGTTGGCGTTGGACATGCTATAATACTTGTAGACCCTTTCGCCGGATCAACCAGTGATCCGATACTTGGTCCGACTTATGCGATAAAGGCACCGTGGGTTACTGCTGTTGATATTTACTATGCTACCGAAACATTTGAGGACACAATTCCAAGCTTCTCTTCAGATCAGCTTGAGATGCAGATTGAAGTCTTGGTGAGATGGTCACTTGACCCTGAGAAGATCAGAGATCTTTACACTAACTATCCAAATCTGAACTACAAAGAAAAGGCGATTGAGTCAATTATGGAAGAGACTATACGGTTAATAACCAAGAATTACACTGCTTTGCAGACCATAGAGTTCAGGAATGTTGTAAGAGATCAGGTGGAAACAGCTGTCCTTGAGGAGTTGAATACAGAGCCCTCACTAGCAGGTGCTTTAACGCGTTTTGAACTGGACTTGAAGAACATTGGCTATCCAGCTAAGTACACTTCAGCTATAGAAGATAAGCTTGTATCTGAACAGCAGAAGATTCAAGCAGGTTTTGAGAGGGAGAGAATACTGATACTAGCTAACGCGACGGCTCAAGAAATCGTCATCAAGACAGCTGGTGAAGCTGAGGCCAAAGTTATAGAAGCCAATGCAACAAGAGAAGCTATTGAACTG
>CAYGBS010000161.1:0-2444 GCA_964348215.1 uncultured Candidatus Bathyarchaeia archaeon | reverse complement strand
TAAAAGCTTTACGAAGAATTTATCTGGGAGGTATGATACGCTCAGCCTTGGCTGTTCGCATCCTAAGTTCTATAAAAGCTTTGCTTAAGCTTTATGTTGCATCATACTTTAAGGCTGACCGCATCATACTTCTCTTAAAAAGCTTACGTAAAGATAATAGGACCTCACATGTCATTCGGCGTTGCCTCGGTGGGACTGTGCCAAATATAGCCAGATTGGCAGTCTAGCCAAGAATGTGTGAACATCGATCTCGTCATTTTCAGACATCAAAATTTCTCTAAGTACTGAACCTTTTGGCAACTGTGTTAGTGCAAATTTTTTGAGGAGTCGTGTTCTGATCATACCTCGCATTTAGCGCGCCGCTGAGTAAGTGTCGAAGCAAAAAACTAAGTATTGTTTCGATACTAGTATTGAAATATGAGACCCAGCAAAATCGACGATGTAACAAAAAGGGATGCATTCTTAAGTGCATGGTCTTCAGAGGACCAAACTCTATCTTTCATGGATCTTGTGAGGCATTCACACAAGCAGGATTTGATATTTAGCGAGAAACAGCACTCAATGGTTTCTCTTTGGCTAAGAAAACTTCAACAAGAGAAGGCTGTTAGAAAGACGAGGGATGGTTATCAACTGATATTAAAGCCAGATGAGTATCGACTGTTCAACAATCTGAACATGTTGAGGAAGAAATATGAGACTTCCATTTTCAGAGGTGAAGTTGGTGGTTCGATCTGGAAGTCGTGTGCTCTGAGCATTTTAGGCTTGCCTAAGGAACCTCTGAAGGATAAAGATGTGAGAATTGCATTCAACATCTTGCTCGTTAGACTTGGTGCGATATTCAGCGCTTTGGAGAAGTTACGGAACGTCCTCGCAAAGAGAGCTGCGGGTCTCCCGACCGCGATAGACAGAAACGTGGACAGGGAAGTCTTCTTTGCCCTTCTTAACAAAAACATTGGTCAGACAGGAACAACAGAAGAGTTAGTTCAAAGATACATGGAAAGACTTGCAGGGCTTTTGGAATACAGAGAATACTTTGGCATGCGTTGGAGCAGAACCTGCGAAAATCGTTCTGTTATGATTCGTAATCTTCAAGAACTCAGTATGGATACCCAACACCTCAAGCAGGTTTGCCACAACATACGGAAGTATAAGAATCAATTGAAGAAGGAAGGATTTCATGTTGACAAGCACCAGTTAGAAGGACCTTATGGTCTGGTTGCAAGATATAAAACACTTTGTGGCAGAGCACCCAGTCCGCTCAGGAGTGATAAAGAAGATGATGAAAAATCGAAGTTAAGTCTTGCAATACTGATAAAAGTGGCGGAGAACCTTAAGAAGCTTAATGTCGACCTAGATGACTTCGCAATTGTGTTGAGTCACCATCCGGTTACGATGCCTTACTTTTTCACAGCTGAACACGTATTATATGATGCAATGAAATGGGCGACTGAAGAGCCAACAGATGAATGGTTGAGAACCGAGTGGATTCAGCAAAAGAAGATGCACGAAAATGTTGAAGCAGTGATCGCTCAATATCTCATAGACCGAGCATACTTTAGCGTGGAAGATTACAGCCAGCTACGGAGCCGGCCATGGATATTAAAAAAACTCGCCAAAAATGCTGACTTTGAGAAAATCCTCCAGATTTATGGAGAAAAGCTGTCTAAACAATCTCATCTTTCCCCTCCAGGTTTCTCTCTCTAAATGCTTGCATGCTAACCAATGCGCGCGCTTTAATTACAAAATAACGTTTGTGAGAAAGACTGCGCACATGTATTTGCGCGCGCGCACGACGAAAGTAATAGGAGAATTTAGATTTCCAATAAACGTAGGTGAAATCGATTCTCTCTCGATTCAATCTTTGCCTAAAACCACTTTTGGTCGTTTAAGAGAGTCAAATAGAATTGCAACACTAGCTAGCCCTACACCAGCATTAACCAAAGGAGCAACAATTGGATATACTGAATTTGCCACTGCGGATATATCGACATCCTCAAAAAGGTTTTGCACAACTGGAGAGGCGTTCTGCAAAATATCCATCAAGAAACTGCCAACATTCTGTGTTGTTATGGTTGTTGATGATAATTCAAAGAAGTAGATAAAAGCGAGATATCCTAGCCATTTATGCTTGTTCATCCACTCTTTCTTTTTCTTGTGAGGGACTTCAACTAAAAATCGACGTATTTTTAGTAGCATCCGTCTCATTCCCCTAGACAAGCAAATAATGCAACACCTCGTTCTTTGGGCTGTTTCTAGTTCGTCATATAGCACTTCGCCTACTCGCCCAAGGACATGGACGAGCTCGGCCGGCACTGCTCGATGACCGAGCAACGTGCCGACGACGCCACGCGGGATGCCATCGCGTGGCTCAAGTGCGAGTTCATGCTCGACAAGATCGGCGAGGAGTTCGACGGAGTGATCACGGGGGTGACGGGCTTCGGGGT
>CAYGBS010000160.1:0-2486 GCA_964348215.1 uncultured Candidatus Bathyarchaeia archaeon | reverse complement strand
AGAAGTGTCCATCTGAGCTTTCCTTCCGCAACCCGTTTGTAGAAGATCTCTGAAAGTTCTCTTCTGGACGCTCTGTGAACCTTTATCTTGGCAGGGTCTATGTTTGACAATTTTTTCGGGTTTGTTTCACAAAGGACATGTATCCGTACATCGATGTTTTCATATATGAACCTGTGAACAGGCGACACAAACTTCAGCTGATGCTCTTTCGCATGTCTAAAAAATAGGTAGTCAGCACCGAGATATGGCATAATCAGTGGATACGAATCGCTTGACAGGCATTCTTTGTATATTTCGATGATCAATGGTGCTGCCGTTGAGCTCCCTTGGATTACTACTTGTTCCTTGGGCTTCACGTCTACACTGTAGTGAACGCAAAGTTTAGCTAGTTTCTCAATTCTAGGGTCAACCACAGAAACACACCCCTTAAAGGACCAGTGGGAAAAGAAGAGAAGCGCATTAAAGGTTTGCGGTTTGCCAGCGATGTAAGCAAGTGTGGAGCTTTCTCAATTCTGGATGGCGAGTCCTCTATGATGCAAAAGGAAGACGTGAGTATCAGCACATCATGGCTGAGACCGAATCCAGAGAAGCATAATCAAACTACGACTTCACCCGAATAAGCGAAATCAAAGTGAGTTTCTGTTAAGCAGACCACCTTTGATTGACAGATTGTTATAGCGTATTGCTCCGCAGGGTTCTGGACAATGGAGAAGAGTTGACTACGACTGAAATACAGGACCCTTATGGATTTCGTTACGTGTTCGTCGAGCTTCACCGAGGAACATGTAAGATTCTTCTTTCAGTGCAGCGTGTTCTTTGAGATGTCAGAACCTATCTTATGGAGTAGCACTGCACTCAGCACTTGAGCCAAGACATAGAACTGGGAAATGATGGTCAGACCGAACGATATCCAACCAAGGTAAGGAAGAACGAAAAGAAATAGAATCAGAGACACAAGCGACGCGATGCCTATGGCAGTGCGTAGGCGACGGAAATTGGAAGATACATCGCCAGAAGCTGTTAGCCCCATCCACAAGAACAAGCTCACGATCACGAGTCCATTACCGATGAGCGAGATGTACTGAAGATGCCAAGAACGAAAAGGCCAAGGGGGATGGGGGCGAAGCAGATAGAATAAACCTACTATGAAGAAAGGTACAGCTGCGATCACGTCAACGACCCCAGTGACCATAGCTGGCCAATTGCTGAAAAGCTTGCTCAACGCAAAACACCCAACCCCAACCATTAAAAAGCTGATGGAAACTGCAAAGAAGGGAAAGAAGGGTATAAAACCCAAAAAACTTACCCACATTCCCAAATAGTTCCGAGCAAATCCTAACCAAAAAAGGGACCATGCAACAGTACCCACTAAGTAACCTACCGTCCCGACTTTAAGCTGGGCCATTGTCCCTTCAGAGGGCTCAGTTCCCAAATACATCTCCCGAATTTGTTGTGGCATTAATTAGTATAAAAACTTTTTTCAAAAATTTTTCAAACAAACAGACACCATTAGAGAGTTGACAAAGAATAAATAGCAGATAGGTTAGTCTGGAGAAGCGGACATCAGTATGATGAAGGTTCCCGGAAAATTCTAACGTTTGTCTCAGCACTATTTCTGGTCAACGTGGCCATTGACTTGCTTGTTCCTCTCGTTCATGTTTCATATGCGGAATACCCTGATCTTAGGTTATCACCTGTGGGATAATCTGCCATCTTCGCTTCAGGTGCAGGGCACAGTCATGCTCTACGAGCATCAAAACTTCCAAGGCTCAACCGTCGATTTCACAGACACCTACATCAACTTTTCCGACCATAACTTAATGATAAGGGCTTCCTCCGTTGACGAGAAAAGCAGAATATGTGGCTTTGGAAAACCATCGAGATGGATACCCAGAATTGATGATTTACATTATAAAGCGAGCCAAAGGATATGAAGAGAAAGCTCAATCTATGTTTCAACAACTTCAAGAATATCACAGGAAGAAAGCAGAGATATTGGAGCATGTGGGTCTTGATATGATTACAGTGACTACTTCTGATAAACTTGCAGGAGAAAAAACGAATTAACGAGGAAATGCAAAAGCTAATCGAAGAATTTCTATCAAAGGAATGTTCATAAGTAAATCTTATAGAGAGTTACACTAGAGCCATAGGTCAACAAATTTAAACCAAACTTGAACTAAACCATAAATAGTAACAGTTGAAAGAACTACTTGGAGTTAGTTTACATGCAAAGCGGTTTCAAAAATAGAGACGTTGATGAGCATTGGAGAGAGTATATCTTATGGAAGGCAAAGGACATAAACAAAACGAGAATTAGAGTCTTGGACGTTACTTGATACGATAATGAGACGGATGAACCTTTTTGGCATGCAGTCAAAATTCAAAGACTCTACAAAAATGAAAAGGGACGGTGGGTTTACAAAAAGTTCGATAAACATTCCTTTTGGAGACGTTCCCGAATTTTGTAATATGATTAATGAAGT
>CAYGBS010000159.1:663-2538 GCA_964348215.1 uncultured Candidatus Bathyarchaeia archaeon | reverse complement strand
CAAAGAGAAAACAGAGAGCGTTGAAGGAGAGAGTTTGGATAAGATCAGAGCTAAGCTTCATGGAATAGAAGGAAGATACTCCAAACGTTATTTTGACCAGATTTTCGGGTTGTTGCCTGAACAGTTTAGGCCTGAATCTAGGAAGAATTTCAAGGCGTATGATGGCGTTAATAACATCTTCAACTTGGCTTACGAAATGTTGTCGTGGAAGGTGCACAGGGCAATAGTGAAGGCTAAGCTTGAACCGTACCTGGGCTTCCTACATTCGGTCCAACATGGGAAGCCAAGCCTCGTCTGCGACCTTCAAGAACTGTACCGACATTTATTCGACGATTTTCTGATCCAATACTGCCAGAAGTTGAGGAAGAAAGACTTCACAACGAAAACAGAAAACGTGTCAAGGAAGAGGAAGGGTAAACGCGAGTACCTGAATGGTGGTCAAACGAGGCATTTGATGAAGCAGCTTAACGCTTTCTTCGAAGTGACAGTTGAAGTTCCAAGAATCAGAATCGGTGGTAGACAAACCATTGAGACGTTGATCAATGAAGAATCGTTGTTGTTAGCGAAGTTTCTACGGGATGAACGCAAGATATGGAATCCAAGAATAGGGGTACCCTAGAAGCGCGCGCAATTATGGCGTAGAAACCTAGAAATATACTGGTAAACTTGATGTTAACTCGGAATGTGAATAAGATGGTTAAGGTTGAACTTGGAAAGGAGTATGTGACCTTTAAGCTTGAGGGTGCACAAAAGTTTCTAGCCTTAAAGAGCATCGTCCGAATACCCCTGAAAAACATAGACATCATCTCAACCGAAACTGTGAAACCTTTATGGCTTGCTGGAAGACTCGGAACTCATATGCCTCCGATTTTCTGGGCAGGGACTTTCTGGACCAGAGAAGGTAAGACCTTCTATTACGTTAGAGACAGGTCCAAATGCATAACCTTGAAACTTAGAGAGCATGAATACTCAAAAGTAGTCATAGAAGTGGATAACAAAGAAAACGTAGCAAACAACTTGAGAAAACTAATAGAGAACTGATCTGCCCGTATGCATGCATACGCGCGTGCGTCTATTTGTGCTTGTGTGAGAGTTTTTTTGTTTGTAGTATTTGGTTTTTCATTTTGTGTGAAGGCAGAGAGAAAAAGGTTAAAATTTAATCTTTCTCTCTCTCTCGCACAAAAAACATGGAAGCGCGCGCCACTTCATAGCAATCTACACCCCCTAAACATTAGCACAGAAGTTTTCTCCTCAAATTATTAATGCAACTTCACATGAACTAACAAGGAAGCGAGAAGGTGATTGAATGGTTGAAAGCAATATGCCTAGTTGCCCAGTCTGCAAAGTAGAGGTTCTGCTTCCCTTTTCGGCATCTCATGAGGAAAACACAAAGGATTATGCCCATTGGGTATGCACAAACTGTGGGTTTTGCATTGGAACGGGTGACACAAAGGGGGCCAACCCAAAGGATGATATCAGAACAGAGATTCTCCAAAACCTTGTCAAGGCAATTGAAGAGAAAAGACTGCGACACCGAACGCAAAAAACATGATGGTTGTACGGAAAAAGGCATGCGCGCGCGCTTTAGCCTTAGTTGAGTTCTTTCTACTGAAAGTCCATCTACGAGGAGTTAATGTCTTGATTCCTGCTATCATGACGTCAAGCTGAATCTCAACAGACATTGCGCCGCCCCAGCGGCGCCATCCTGCACTGAAACCTGAGTTTCTCCAGCTTCAGTTCTCAGGTTTCAGATGTCAGGAGGGTTGGTTGGGTCAAATTTTGACCCCCCACCCAACCCAACACCAAACAGACAAGGAAAGCAAAAATATCATGAGTGCGGGAAATGTTTAAGAACCGTAAAAAATGAAGAGTAAT
>CAYGBS010000159.1:0-653 GCA_964348215.1 uncultured Candidatus Bathyarchaeia archaeon | reverse complement strand
GTTGGAGGTGTGTGTGGGTTAAAATTTAATCCCCAAAACCCAAAACCCCAAAACCCAATATGCACTGGCGCTAGTGCAATCCCTTTTCTCCACTTTTTACAATATAGTTCACTATTCTTTTTGCAAACCAGCCTATGATGCCTGTGTATTGCATTGTCACTTGTTTAACCATTGATAGCTTGTTATAGAAAAGCCTGATGTGCTGTATTTTGTCATTACTGAATTCGAACACGGTTATCCCCGGCTCTTCAAACTTCTTCCCTTCATAGTCCCCCTCAGAAATGCCTTCGGAAACCGCCTTATTCCCTTTCACCATAATTCCAATACCAGAGTATCTAGACTTTGAAGTCGGCATAATCTGAGTATCCCAAGTCAAGACACGCCTCAACCCCTCCTTCCTTTTGAATGTGCCCACAGGTGAGACCCAGACCGCGTCTTCTGCAAAGAAAGTGAGCATCTTTTCCACATTCCTTTCGTCGTATGCATCCCAAAAATCACGTATTATACTCTCTTTCTTTCTCTCTGACATCTCGTCTACCACCCAAAATTTCGTCTCCTATTTAGTTATCTAATTCTCTCTTATTTTAGCATAAAAGATGTTGTGTGTGTTCTATCTTTCTATACGTGTGTGGGTGAGAGAGCAGGCGAGCGAG
>CAYGBS010000158.1:2087-2545 GCA_964348215.1 uncultured Candidatus Bathyarchaeia archaeon | reverse complement strand
CCGTGTCTTGAACTGCCTTGGACCGACTTTCGTAGCCCATGTCCTTGATTATTCTGTCAAAGTCTGAAAGAAGTTTTGATGGAAAGGTGACACCCACACGGACAATATTCCCCATGGTTCTTCACCACAACATAAGAGGTTTTTAAGCTTATTTTTGCTTCTATGTCTTTTGCTTCGTTAACGCATCGCATTGATCGAAGGTAACAGTTCGAAATGGTTTGGTTGGCTTAGTCAATTTCCTTGATCAAAGGCTCTTCGGGCTTTTCTTTTTCTTTTTTCTTTTCATGCTTTGATTTCTTTGTAGATATTTCTTTTATCAGTGGTTCATCATCTAATCCTTCAACTTTTGCATCCGGATACTTCTTTTTCAACTTGTCTCTCAATGCAGTTTTGTCCACGTTTCCTTGCGTTTGTACATTGACGAGGGGTTTTCCGTTGTTTCCGTAAGTGACGGAGAT
>CAYGBS010000158.1:0-1975 GCA_964348215.1 uncultured Candidatus Bathyarchaeia archaeon | reverse complement strand
ACCTGGCTACCCCACCCCGCTTCTCTTTCCAATCTGATATTATGGCGCGCTTTAAATGTTTTGAGGCTAAGCTTTACGAAAGACATTAAAACATCCGCAGTGTTCCCTTTAGCTGTGCACCGATTTGCAGAACTCTTATATCCGCCAGCTGTCTCAACCAGAACTCAAGAGCCCCTTTTTCGTAGAAGGACTACCCGGGTTTGGAAACGTGGGGAAAATCGCGGCCCAATTGTCAATTCAGTTTGCTGAGGCTAAGCTGTTTGCGGAATATTACTCACCATATTTTCCTGACTACGTTGTTGTCAACCGTCAAGGAATCTGCAGCCCTCCACGTTACAAGTTCTATGCACCGCTCTCAGGGAAAAAGCTGAACGCAGTTATATTAACAGGAAACTCACAACCTCAATTGGACAATGTTGTAGCTCACTATGAGATTTGTGACGAAATTCTGAATTTTGCCCAGAAGTTGGGTTGCGATTTCATTGTAACTATCGGCGGCGTACCAGTCTCTACTGATAAGAAAGACGTTTACATAGCAGCTACGTCAAATCAGTTAGCTACAGAGATTATGGCGAAAGGCGGTATCATATACGGTAAGGGGAGAATCATGGGGGCTACTGGACTGCTATTAGGTCTAGCTAAGGAACGAGGCCTAGAGGGGATCTGCCTCTTAGGTGCAACAAGCGGGATCCGCTCTGATAAAGATGCGGGGTTTGCAGTGTTCGATTTGCTGACGAAGATTTTGGGGACAAGGCAAGAGAGGAAAGGCGAGAACGAAAAAAGTTAATAGCGAAGTTATCCGTATGTTCTGCGATTGGAGGCTCTAACTCTGTGAAAGCAGCTAGCAGGTTTGGAAAGAAGGAGATTAGGCAAATGCTGTACGCTGTCTTAGCCGCACTGCTGTGTTTTGTTGGGCCAACATACCTGGTAGTTGTGGTAAGTAGGGTGATCCCTCAGACGTATGCAATGGCTTTGGGATTCGTTTGCTTCCTAATTGGAATCGTTTTTGTCTCTAAACTAGTTAAAGAATGAAACCAAGGCTGTCTTTGGCGCGCGCATTTGTCATCGTGACATGTTCTCTTTCTCACTTTAAATCTGATTATTTTCTCTGCTTCTGCATTGCAGTCGTATGATCCCTAACAGGAAATTCACGCTGGGCACCTTCTGAATGTAATGCTTGTAGTCATTTCCGAACTTCTCGATGAGATCTTTATCTTCCTGTAGCACAACATAGGGAAACCAAATGAACAAAGGAAGGCCAAGAATTAGGGTTAGCCAGTGCTGCGAAACTAGAACAGAGCCGAAGACCATAAGCACACCCCCCAGGTACATGGGATGCCGAACCACAGCGTAAACTCCACTATCAATGAGTACTGCGGTCAACAAAAAACTCTCTCCCTCTGAAGCCTTGCCCTTTTTCTGAAACTCTTGTAAAGCCAGAACCTGGAAGACGAAGCCAATCAGGCCAACAACCCACCCAACAACTGCTAGAGTCACGATTCCCAAATTGCCGTGAACTAACAAGCTATATAAGAAAACAATTACGCCAGCTATAATCTGCACTCTTGCCAGCAGCCTGAATGCCTTGAAATAAGTGGACGGTTCCCATTGCTTCAAGTTCAGTTCTCTCTTTCATCATACATCATAAGACCAGCCATAAATTTCTCGCTTTCAAGGAACGAAAGACATGCGCGCGCGACTACTTGACGATTTAAGGATAGACAGCTCTTATTATCTCCTCCACAAGTCTTAAAAGCTGAAGAATTCATGTTCTTAATTTCATAACAGATAGGTGAGTTTTATGGAAACAATGATGAAGAACATGATGAAAAACATGAGCCCCGAAGATAAGAAGAAGATGATCGGCGAAATGATGGGAGAAATGTTTCAGAACATGACTCCGGAAGACATGAAGGCGATGATGTCGGAAATGATGCCTGAGATGATGGACAACTGCTTCTCCTCTATGAACGCT
>CAYGBS010000157.1:0-2563 GCA_964348215.1 uncultured Candidatus Bathyarchaeia archaeon | reverse complement strand
ATTGAGTGCACTCAGTAAAGTTAATAGGAGACAACCCTTACAACCATGTAAGCCCACCAAAAAAGGGAACTCACAAACATGCCTAGATTCAAGCAAACTGCAGAAATCCTCAAGCTAATGGACAAAAAAGAAAACATACGAGACATCGGCATAATTGCCCACATAGACCACGGCAAAACCACCATGACAGACAGCTTACTTACTGAAGCAGGTCTCTTAAGCCCTAAGATCGCAGGAGAAGCCCGAGCCCTGGACTATTTGGAAGAGGAACAAAAACGAGGCATCACCATAAAGACAGCCAACATCAGTCTCCTCCACGAGGAGGAAAACATCCCATACCTAATCAACTTAATCGACACTCCAGGCCACGTAGACTTCACAGGAAAGGTCACGCGGGCTCTGCGAGCCATAGACGGCGTAGTGGTAGTTGTAGACGCAGTTGAAGAAGTCATGGTCCAAACCGAAACAGTCACTCGTCAAGCCCTAAACGAACGCGTGAAACCTGTACTCTTCATAAACAAAGTGGATCGTCTCATCAAGGAACTCAAACTTGGCCCAGAAGAAATTCAAATTAAACTCGCCCGTATAATACGCGACTTCAATAATCTCATAGCTTTGTATGGCGAAACTGAGCAAAAAGAGAACTGGAAGGTTGACCCCGCAAAAGGCACAGTCGCCTTCGGCTCGGCTCTACACCGCTGGGGGTTTACCGTGGACATCGCTAGAGAAAAGGGCATCAAGTTTAACGACATAATAGAGACCTATAAGAAAGAGGAAGTTGAAGAACTAGTCGAAAGACTACCTCTTCACAACGCCATCTTAACGATGGTTGTTAGACATTTGCCAAACCCCATTGAAGCCCAGAAATATAGAATCCCGAAGGTTTGGAAAGGCGATATCGACTCAAAACTTGGAAGCGCCATGCTCAACGCTGACCCCAAGGGACCTACAGTAATGTGCATCACATTAGCACAAATGGACCCTCACGCAGGGTTAGTGGCCACTGGACGCCTTTTCTCCGGAGTCGTTAGAGAAGGAGAACAGATATACCTTGTAGGCGCTAGGAGGGACTACCGCGTTCAACAAGTGTCTATGTATATGGGTGCATTCAGAGAAGTTGTTGATCAAATAGATGCTGGTAACATAGCTGCTCTTCTTGGTCTTGACCAAGCAAGAGCGGGTGAAACTCTAGTCAGCTTCAACCAAAGAGATGGAATGGTTCCCTTCGAACGCATAAAATACGTCTCAGAACCTGTGATCACGATCGCTATCGAACCCAAACACCCGAAAGACCTGCCTCGTCTCATCGACGTGATGAACCGCTTAGCCATCGAAGACCCTAACCTCGTAACAAGCATAAACAAGGAAACAGGTGAATACTTGTTGAGCGGCATGGGTGAGCTTCATCTAGAAATCGCAGTTAAGTTTCTTAGAGAATATGCAGGCGGAGACCTTGAAATAGTCACATCTAAGCCGCTTGTAGTTTACAGAGAATCCACGCGTTCACCGGGAATAGTGGCCATGGCGAAGAGCCCGAACAAACACAACAAGTTCTGGATTCAAGTCGAGCCGTTGGAAGAGAATATCATTCAACTGATTGACAAAGGTGACTTAGCAGAGGAAATGGGGAGAAAGAGAATGGGCACTGCTTTGAAAGAGGCTGGCTGGCCTACAGAAGAAGCTAGAAATGTGTGGGCATTGGAAGAGCATAGAAACGTTCTGGTTGACCTTACTAAAGGAGTTCAATATCTGCGTGAAGTTCGAGACATGCTAATCTCAGGATTCCGGTGGGCTTCTCAAAACGGGCCACTATGTGAAGAACCTATGCGAGGGTTGAAAGTGAAGCTTATGGATGCTTCGCTGCATGAAGACCCTGTGCATAGAGGACCAGCGCAAGTAATGCCTGCTGCTCGACGCGGAATCCTTGGCTCCTTCTTATCTTCGAACCCGGTCATTCTTGAGCCGGTGTACAAGATCGGTGTGTCAGTCCCTGCTCAATGGGTTGGGGAAGTATCTGGTCTGATTACAAAAATGAGAGGACGAATCATAGCTTCGGAGCAGAAAGGCCCATTAACAATGATCAAAGGGTTTGTTCCAGTTGCGGAAACTTTCGGGTTATCCGCTGAAATGCGGTCGGCTACTTCAGGACATGCCTTCTGGCAGACAACCTTCGACCATTGGGAGAAAGCACCAGAGAATATCGCGGCGGAGGTGATCTCGACAATCAGGGATAGGAGAGGATTATCGCCAGAAGTACCTGCTGCCAGTCGGTTCATTGACGAAGCTTAAGCCACTCTTTAGGTATAAGCCAAGAACCATCACAAGTCGCCGAGTTGAGTTGTGGAAAGCCTTCTCTGCAAGTGGATAGTTTGATGCCCTCGCTTTCGACAAGTTTTTTAACTTTTTTCAAGATTTTCAGCCTCAGGTTTTCTTGGAGATAGAAACTTCGTCCTATTCGTTTTCCTTCCCTAAAATATAGGGGTTGTAACCTTTTCGCTACGTTAGGAAAAGCTTGAGTAAATCTTTTCCAATTGTCATATTTTGCTTTATATGTGCTGCATGT
>CAYGBS010000156.1:354-2602 GCA_964348215.1 uncultured Candidatus Bathyarchaeia archaeon | reverse complement strand
AGCATACTCGTCTTCTTCTGTCATCTAAGACCCCTCATCTTGCGTTGCAAATGACCTACCAGTTTTTCCTTCATGATATCCGATGAAATATCCCTCATTGTACCCTATGCCCCAGATGATTTCCCCCAATTCCTTTATGACTTGCCAAGGGCACATGTCTTCAATTTCTTCAAGAAGCTCCGAGAGGTCTTTCTTCACAACTTCCATTAATTTCGCTTCTAACTCCTCATCCAAACTCATCTGACCAACACCTCCTTCAAGTTTTGTAATACCTTCATGAACTGTAGAGCCCAGAGATTCTCCCAAGCAACCTTCAATCCTTCTGGAAAGATCCTTCTTCGCTTGCGCCACTCTATCCAGTTCAGCACGTAATGAAACAGTTCATGAAAGAAGGTCATCGCCTTTCCTACCTTCCCTAAGTGTTCAGCCAAATAGATAGTTCCGTCCCAATCCTCATATTCCGCGAAAGAATAGCCTGTCAACCTTCTGCACGTTTCCTTTCTCACGCAAGCTTCGCACTGTTCGGGTAGAGGACGAGTCTCAAAGTCGAAATAGACTACCTTCAATTTGCCAACCTACATATCCTACATCTGTGTTTATGATGCCTCGCAAGTCGTTTCAAATGCTCTTCTTTGTAACCTGTCAGTCGCGGCGCGCGCGCACACTTAGCGCGTGGCTAATCAGTCCTCCTTGTGGCTATGAAATGGATCACCTTGTTGTCAATAGTTGTGTACTCGGCAACGGCATTTTTGTTGGAAATCGAGTAGGTAACAGCGTTCTGTTCTTTCCATCTTTGCCGCCATCTTTCTGCCGTTTTCAAGGCTGACAGAAACTCCAAAATCTTTTTGTTGATGGCCTTAGGTTTCAACTGGAAGATCTCAGGAGCCTCGGTTTCTTTGACTAGGACATCTGAGTAGGATTTAGCTATGCTTCTTGAATATGCACGCCAGCTGTCTTCATGGTCAAAAGTTTCCACGCCAACCACGCCGCTTACGTCCAGCACGGCGATTCCAACTTGGTTGTCCAGGTCTGCTGGGATCTTTTTCATGACTTCATCTACTTTGGATTTGAATTCGTCAATCTTTTCCAGTTCTTCTCGAAAGCTCACCATATCGTCATCTGAGATGCTCTGTAGACGTTGACTATGAGAAGGAGAGATTTTGGAAGCAAAAGCTCTCATTTTGCCTGTGTGTTTTCTGATTCCACTCCACATGCTTGGTTGGATCGCTTCTACCGCATAGTGCAAGGTCAAAGCTGGTATGAGACCAACGCTTTTCATTTCTGCTCCAGCACGGATTCCCCTTGATGCGTGGATACAGAGTGCAGATAGGTTCTGGGTTTTGTTTGGAAACAGGACGCCCCCGACCACAAGGGTTCTCTCCTGTGTCTTCCCTCTGATCATGGTTCCACTTCTCACAAAAACTGGCTTGTCGGCTTTGGAGATTCCCTTCAGGGTTCCAATACTTCCTGTGTCCTTGATATTGATGTTTTCTTTGGCTTCCTCAAAGACGTAGTAATTTCTGATGCTACCTTCCCCTTTCCGAAGGATCGGAACAACTATGGCAAGCGATTTTTCATCGAGTCTCCATGGTTCTCCGAAAGAGAACTGTCGTTTGTCAGTTAATTGATCCAAAATCCGTTCACTCGTACTTTTCACCTTTTCTTGCACCTCATGGTTCTACTTCTTTGCGCATAACCATAAAAACCTGTCAAGTTATGTAATATGCCACACGTGCATGCATGCAACCGGTTGAGCATACTCATCTGTTTCTGTCATCTGCGCGCGCGTCTTCCGACAAACCCATTACATCACTCATTACACGTTGATTTTTTCTGGTCTCTCTATGTCTTCTCATCTCTAACGCATGACCAACAGCATACTCAGTCATCATTACTTCATAAATGGCCCTCTGTTCTCGATCCACCACTTCCAAGACGACATTGTTTACGTCGTCTCGGTGCACTTCCCCCTTCATTGGAGTAAAGACTTTCACCCTGACAAGAGCGTCCCAGACAGGACCGTTCTGTTGAGTTCTTGAGAAGTGTCTACGAGCAATTGTTGGGAACTTTCCAAGCGAGCCTTTAACTTCAACGAAATATATCTTGCTCCAGTCGATAATAGCCATGTCTTCTAAGTATTCTTTTTTGAGGGGTGTCCAGTCAGTTGGGAAAACTGCAAGGTCAGCTCTGCAATCAATATTTACATTCGATTTTATTGCTTCACTGATCAAATCCTCATTTCGTTCAA
>CAYGBS010000156.1:0-344 GCA_964348215.1 uncultured Candidatus Bathyarchaeia archaeon | reverse complement strand
TAGTCCCTTTACTTCGAGAGCTTTTTTTGCCAGCGACTTCCCCACATGTCCTATCTCAAAACGTCTTTCCCAGAGTTTCCCAGAAAACTCACGGTAAGGAGCTTCCTTTTCCGTCAGGTTTATGGAGATTCCTTTCAACAAGTTCACCTTTTTTTGCTCTATTTGGAGCATTTTGGGTTCATAAATGCTCCAATATTACAGCAAAATATTATGTCCTGCGCGCATATAAGCCTTCCGCCCGCGCGCGAAGTTTTGCTGTGAAAATGCTCCATACCTACCGCATCAAAGAAAACTTAAATTGGTGCGCACCTTAAATTGAAGTAGTTATGCAGCATTGAAACATA
>CAYGBS010000155.1:0-2626 GCA_964348215.1 uncultured Candidatus Bathyarchaeia archaeon | reverse complement strand
GGTCCAGGATGCTTGTACATAGAAAGGAAGAGAACCAAAGCTAACATTAACCATTGTTGCGTGAACAAAAGTATTAAGATTGAGATTAAGGTGAATGCGATGCGAGTTAGGTCATTGTTAACGATGCTTCTCAACGTGTGACCCCCATCAAGCATTCCTGTAGGTAGCAAATTAAGCAAAGTCACGAACATCCCCAGCCAGCCTGCAAAGGCCACTGGGTGCAGATAGACAACATAGCTTCCAGGTCCTGGAGCCTTAACTATAACATTCATAAGAAGCAGAAACAGCGGTGATATAGGAAGGCCTCCCGTCAAAGGTTCTTCGATCGCCTCTACGTGGGACAAAGCGAGGCCAATAGCCGAAACAAAAACCGTTACGATGAACCCTGCGATCGGTCCACTGGCACCTATGTCGAACAACGCGTCACGATTCGGGGCCGTCTCTTTCTGCACAATAACCGCTCCGAAAGTTCCGATTCCTAGAAAGGGGGGTCCCGGAATGAAGTAAGGCATTGTCGTCTCCATGTTATGATGGTCTGCAGCGAATTTATGAGCCATCTCATGCACGCCCAATATCCCTAACAGTGCTCCAGTGAAACTAGCAGCGCCGACCCATGGATTTAACCCATAATCGACTGAGCCTTGAGACAGGATATATCCTGCGGCAAAAACCGTAATGATGGTGACTAGAAGGAGAGCTACATTGATTATCGGGCGGCTTGGCTTTGCCTCCGGTTTAGGCGCTATTTTCAGAACCGCCCTTCCATCTCTCTCCCTAAGCACGGGAGTAAACCCTAAACCACCCAGTTTTCTAACAAGCCTAGCAAATGCTTGTTTCGAATCTGCCTTTAATCTCACGTAGAATGTTGGAACACCATGTTCCACCAAACCGTCTTCCACATCAAACTCTACACTGACCAAGGATTGAATTTCGTCAAACTGAGAAACAACCGTGGAATCTGCTGACGATTCTGGAGGGGGTGGGAGCGGCTCACTCATGGATGTCAACTACTCGCAATTATTTTGGAGTATAAAAGCTTGTGGGATTTAAGCATTGGTTTTCCTGCTTGCATTCGCGGTCAGCTTGAAGCTGCCAAGCCTCTCAAGGTCCCGTCTAGCGAGCTTCGAACACTTTTTGTTTAAGCTGTCTATCTCGTTTCAGTTGTGAAGACAAGTCTGAGTATGTGAATCGTCTACCATGGCTCGGAATCTGAATCTAGTGTAGTTACGCGATCTCTCTCTGAAGCTAAGCTAGATTATTAAGGTTGATCTGCGTTTTTAGCGGTTGGAAAGCTTGAAATGAATTTAAAAATGTTCACTGTGGGTTCGTTGTATACAAACTGCTATGTGGCTTGGTGTAGCAAGACGAAGAAGGCGGTGATTATTGACCCAGGCTTTGATACCCAAGATAGAGCTGAAAAAGTTCTGGGGTTTTTGAAAGAGAGCAACCTAAAAGCTAAGTTCATTATTGATACGCATGGACATCCAGATCATACTAGCGGCAATGGAATTGTCAAGAGCGCAACTAGTGCACCCATTTTGATTCATAAACTGGATGCGAACATGCTAAGCGAGGCGGGGAAACGGCTGGCAGCGATGTTCGGGTTCCACGTAGCTTCACCTGCAGCTGATAGATTTTTGGAGAACGGTGACATTGTCAAGTTCGGTGAGGTTGATTTGCTGGTCTTGCATACACCTGGACATAGTCCGGGAAGCATTTCGCTTATCGGTGAGAACTGTGTCTTTACCGGGGACACATTATTTGCAGGTTCAATTGGACGCGTTGATCTGCCTGGCGGGTCTAGCACACAGATTATGCGTTCTTTGCGAGAAAAGCTGGCTGTTCTACCTGACAAATTCGCTGTCTATCCAGGTCATGGACCGGAATCTACGATTGGAGATGAGAAGCGCAGCAACGCGTTCTTGCAGAGGGACTTTGATGTTTCGCTCTTAGGTTGAGTTCAAGTAGCTAGGCTTTGAATACAAGACAGGCTTAACAGCTTTCCGTTGCTAAGCATCCCCAGTTCTAGCTTGCTTCTAAATAACAGGCTGATAATTCTAGTTGTTCGCATGTTTTGGGCCACTGTTCTTGCTCTAGCCTGGCCGCATGGAAATCAATAGCAGGCCGATGAAGATGAAGATCCCCGCTGTTGCTGTTTTCAGGGTTATCTTTTCTCCGAGGAAGAGGGCTGACAGAATTATGACTATTAGTATGCTTGCGCGGTCAACTACGGATACTTTTGAGGCTTCTGCCAGCTTCAAAGCCGCAAAATAGAACAGCCATGAAAATGCTCCAGCGATGCCAGAGAGTATTATGAAGCCCATGTCTTTGCCTGTGAACTGGGTTAGTTGATGTGCTTTTCCAGTGGAGAATAGGAGGAGGACTATGAAAATTGTCATGACTATTGCTCGTGCTGCCGTTCCGACAGTGGAGTCTACGCCTTGTAACCCGATTTTCGCAAAGATTGCCACTAGAGCTGCGAAAAAGGCTGAAAGGGCTGCTAGTATGAACCATTCCATTCCCATTCTCTTACACTCACTATCTATGCTAACTCTTGGCTCTCAATATTTCCCTTCTTTCATCAGTTTTCGGCTTCAGCAAGTCTTCAATGAGTTTGAATTGTCTT
>CAYGBS010000154.1:0-2633 GCA_964348215.1 uncultured Candidatus Bathyarchaeia archaeon | reverse complement strand
GGTCTTCATTTCTCGGGCCTTTAGGCTGCCCTGCCGCTTCAAAAACTGCTCCGTTGGCGACCAACAGTGGCAAGACTGATAATATTAAATAGACAGATCGTTGAACTCTTCTCAAATACTTGCTCCCCTCTTCACACTTCAGATAACACATACGGGCACAAAAAAGAGTTGTGTAACAATGTTCTATGAACCAAGACCCAAACAGAGCCTTAATGCGTGCACGCATTGCCAATGTTTGAGGGGATATTAAGATTAGAGAACTAGACAAAGGACTATGTAGTCTTTTGTCTTGTTGTTTTCTGAGAGAGTGGAGGGTTCTTGCCAGCTAACAAGTCCTTAAGGTCCAGAATAAGTTTATCAGGTATTTTCACTTTTTTGCTCTCTTCAGCTTCTGATATTCATTACCATCATTCTCTTTCATAGTAGGTCCACTCAATCTTGCGTTGTTCTTGAGTAGTTTGTTCTTTAGAATGTTTTCTCATGATAATCAAGTATTTGAAACCACGCAAAAAGAAATCGTGTCTTCTTGCACGATTGAACCACAACCCTGTATGAGAGGATTGACCTCTGCGAGTAACACAGATAATATCCATAGGTTTGAAGTATTTGCACAAACGATTGTATATTTTCAATCCCACAGGAGTAAACTTATCCCTAACCCATTGGTCGCCTATTAGCCATCCCAACACTTTTCCCTCCTTCAATATTCTATGAGACTCAACCATCACTTTCTCGAGTTCATCATAGAATTCCTCTGTCTCACTGGAGATTTTCCCGATACACGCTGGGTTGTCGTTGTACCTAATGTTATCCCCATAAGGCGAATCAATAAACACCATGTCTGCGAAGCTATTTCTGACAGGTATCTTTCTCGCATCGCTCTGAATTATGTCAGAACGCTCTGGCGGAGGCGAAATATCTAATCCGACAACGTCCCTTTTCTCCTCTTTACAGACGTCAATTGTGGTTCCGCTTCCACACATAGGGTCTATGACTAGGTCGCCATGTTCAGTGTATCTCCAGAGCAAATTATAGATTATCAGTGCAGGAGTAACGCCAGGATACTTGTTATTTCCTTTAGGGGTCAAACCGTAACTCTGTCTTGGGAAGTCCCAAAGAGTTGTGGCCTCGACAAGTGGGATTTCTTGTTCAATATCTGTTTCACCAATTCTTTCTGCGATTTTTTCCTTTTGTTCTAGGATCAAATGCGCTGGCTTGCTAAGCTCTGGATTGTTGTCCAACAATAAGGGGCTGGGCAGGAAGAGGTTCAGTAGATCGATTAGGTCTCTGCCAAGTATCGGTGTATTTCTCTTGATATTGAACTTCTTCAATATTCTTCTTGCTTTTCTTAAAGCTATTTTCTCGCCAAGGAGGGCTACTTTGACTTGATACGGGTATTTCCCATCCCACGCATCAGGTTGGATATCCATACCACTCTCTGACACAGCTTTGAAAACACCGTACAAGGTATTTGTGTCTAGATTATTTAGAAATAGAAGATCTCGTTTTCTTACCTTAACAACGATTGGGGCATACACCTTGCTTGTTCCAAATAATAGCCTCTGGAAGCATTCAGCTTCTGTCTTCTTGGTACAGGCAAAGAGAAAGCCACGAATCAATGGCTCCTTCTCTGTTTTCTTCATCAGTACTCCACTACACGAGTCAACGAAGGTATTTTAATATTTGTCCCAGATGTATGCCGCTTTTTGTTATATCAAAATCACAGCTTCTTGGCAGGCTTACTTTCGCCAGAAACAGATCTGGAGAACTGCGTGCGCATGTGCTAGAGTGGAATCTTGCTCGTGTACGTTGTCTGTCTCTCTGTCTGGTACACGCATGCAGACATAATCAATCGAATTCAAGGGCACCAAAAAAGCACTAAAACACAGCCCAAACATCCTCAAGAATCGCAGAAAAGCCCTATTGAGCATTCCGAACTATTTGGAAGCTCAGATATATTTGTCTAGCTATTGAAGAAAAACCTGACCACCAAAAACCAAGATTGAAAGCGGACATGAGAAAGTTATTCAGGATTATCTGGAGACGGAAACTGCACATTCTTGATTTACGACCTATTGCTGTTAATACGATAAAGATGGACCCAAGCGAATTCTACACTATCAAACGCATCAGTGCCGTTAGAAACAAGTGGATATATCATAATAAGAAATCTAGATACAACAACGGCACAAAAGCAAAAAAGAGCATTTGCCTTTTATTAAACGGAGGAAATAAGCTTCCGAGAAAAACTGTTAGCAACCCGAATATTCGCCTTCGGGGAGACAAAAAAAAGCCATGAGTGAAGGAGCAAATATGAGTAAAAAAGAAGATCTTTCAAAATTGGATTCATTAGAAAGCTGTCCAATATGTGACAAAAAGCTTGAAAGAGGATATGTCATAACTCCGGGCATCCGGTGGGACACACAAAAACATGTGCTCGCAATAGGAAGTGCAAGAAGATTAGGATCTATCCCCTGGACATTAAACAATTTTCCAAGCCTAAAATGTGGAACTTGTGGAATTGTGATTATAGATTACGGATCAGGAGAATAGGCCATAAAGCAGACGAAGCAGACGAAACATTCCCCTCAAAAAGCTACTCGCTTTGAAGTGCTTTCCAGAGAAAAGACAGG
>CAYGBS010000153.1:0-2661 GCA_964348215.1 uncultured Candidatus Bathyarchaeia archaeon | reverse complement strand
GGTTGTTTATAACCGACGCGCGAGTCGTGCCGCTTAAGCAGACTCCGCCAAAACGGGCCAAATGAACATGCGCAGTTCTCGTTTGAACATTACAAATAGAGATGACTCCTATGCAAAAATCAAGAGAGATTTTCCAAGAGACAGCATCAATGGCAAACAACGCCGAAAAAGTTGAGTGCAGCCAGTTGAGGCCGAATGTCTATGTTGAAGGTCGCAAGAGTTTGGTTTCTCTTGTGCGAACTGATGATAGAGAGGAGGGAGTGAAAAGAGCATTGCATTTGATTGGCGGAATCAAGTCTGCTATAAGAGATCTCGATGGCGGCTACGTCTTGGTCAAGCCTAATTGCAACAGTTATGATCCTTTCCCTGCAAGCACGCACCCAGACACGCTGAGAGTCGTCTTAGAACTTCTAATGGAGGCGGGATTAAATGGGGAGCAGATTGTGGTAGGCGACATGTCTGGTCCGGCATGGCTTCCGACAAAAGTTACTATGGAGAAGAACGGCATTCTAGATGTTGCCGAAGACCTCGGTGTCAGAGTATCTTTTTTTGAGGAAGAAGAGTGGGTGTGGGTGATCCCGGAAAAAGCAGCTTCATGGCCAGAGGGATTTAGAATTGCGAAAACTGCCTTTCAAGCTTCTCGTGTAATCTCTCTTCCCTGCTTGAAGACACATCAGTTTGGCGGGATATTCACTTTGAGTCTAAAGAACGCAGTGGGATTGATTAATCCAACGGACAGAAACCTTCTTCATAAGAGGCCTGGCTTTCGTATAGCTGAGATTAACCTGGCTTACACTTCGGATCTTGTGATTCTGGACGGATTGAAGTGCTTTGTTTCAGGCGGTCCAGCCCACGGAAAAGAGATGCCTTCAAATGTGATAATAGCTGGAGGCGACCGGGCAGCAGTTGATGCTGTAGGAGTGGCAATTCTAAAGTTCTACGAGGCGGACGGCATCAAAGGCATTGAAGTGAAAACTCATGAGCAACTCAGGAGAGCGGCAGAACTGGACATTGGGCAAATTGACGCTAGCCAGATAGCCTTGAAAACATTCAACATGATACACGATGGAAAATTCGAGAGAATAGTTGATTTCGTCAAGCACCAGATGTAAACGGTCGAGACATAGGGCCCTCAAAGCAGCTTCGCAAACACCAAAGTGCTTACTTGTAGGCAGTGAATTCCTTTCCCAGCAACTCCCTCGCTATCACTACTCGCTGGATATTTGTAGTTCCCTCTGCTCCTACACAGTAGGACATTATGCCTCTTAACCCCATTTCTATGGGGCATTCCTTTGTATAGCCATACGCGCCGAACCATAACATAACATGCTTGAAAACATCGAAAGCAAAGTGCGGGGTTTTCAGTTTACATGCAGATATCATTTTGGCGACTTCAAGAGGTGTGAACCGCTCCTCTCTATATCGCATGTCCATCATCCAAGCAGTCCTATAAACAAGCGACCTTAGAGCTTCAAGCTCTGCCCAGTCATCTGCCAACTCAAACTGTACACCTTCAAACTTGCCAATAGGCTGCCCAAAGACTCTCCGCTCCTTAATGTAGTCCATTCCCAACTCCAACGCACGTCTTGCCGCGCCCAAGCACACAGCCCCTATCAGAATGCGCGCGCAGTCGAAGCCCTCCATAGTCAAATAGAAGCCCTTATCCACCTCGCCGAGAAGATGATACTCAGGCAATCGCACATCATTCATCACAAAGCCCCCTGTTGAAATAGCCATTCTTCCCATATCTTCAAATCGTTTGCTGATTTCAACTCCAGGCGCATCCATGGGTAAGTAAAACCCGGTCATGCCTCGATGGGAAGCCCCTTGAGGAGCAGGCGACGTTCTTGCAACGACAAAATAGCCTCCACCCCACTTCTTCGCCTCTTCAGTGCCGCTCAGATACATCTTCTCACCGTCTAGAATCCACCCATCTTCAACTCTTTTGGCCGTCGATTTGAAAGCTGCAACATCTGATCCACCGCTTGCCTCTGTGGAAGCTATGCCTATGAAAGCGTCACCTTTGATAGCCTTTCGTATTATCTGTTCTCTGACTTGTTCAGTGCAGTGTTTGTCGACGACGTATCCCCACGAAGATTCTACGAGCCAAAGCACTGGAACAGCTATGCTGATGTCAGCGTAGCCCAATTCTTCAGCTGCAATACAGGCTGTGACCCAGTCTGAGCCTGCTCCCCCATGCTCCTCCGGAGCGGTCATAATCAGTAACCCAAGGTCAGCCATACTCTTGACTAGCGACTTCGGGATTTCACCTCTATTATCCATTTCTCTGACTTTTTCTAAGGGCAGCTCTTTCTCACACCATTCTTGCAAGGCGTTGCGGAAAAGTTTCTGTTCTTCGTTGAAGCTGAAGTCTACCATCCTGATATCCCCTATTGAAGAGGAGTAGTCTTTGTGCTAAAGCATATAAGGCTTACCAGCACAGGCTCTGCCTGTAGAGACAGACTCACACGTTGTGAGTTCCGATGTCTATACTAGATGCCCATGCTCTTCACAAGGAATAGTTGTAGACGTGCACCCTTTTGAGGAAAACTCCGGTTTGGACGAAGTCTTGCTTAGACTATTTGCACGGAGGACGCCTTGAAAGTGATGTAGATCTTCGACCCAACGTTTAAGCCCATTTCAGCAAACGACCTTTTTGTA
>CAYGBS010000152.1:0-2668 GCA_964348215.1 uncultured Candidatus Bathyarchaeia archaeon | reverse complement strand
TTCATCAGAAAGAGGTATGGTCTAGACAATAGCCCCGAAGTGCGGGGTTGGTAATAGGCACAAGTTTACACTGAATGCGCGCGCGGCGCGCAGTTTGCTCTCATCTGAATTCGCGCGCCAATCTGGTCGGAAACGAAGTGGGCGAAGATGGTGAATCCGATGGAATCAACGCCCACAATTGCGACGGTTTTCAACATTTTTCACTTTGTCTACTGGAAATGCGCGCGCACATTAGAGAAGACTATTGGAATCCTTTAAAACATAGTAAAGACCTCATCTAATTAACACGCACCCAGAGACGAACAGAGATGTCACAACCCGTCATAGGTGTGTCAGACCTAACAAAATTCTACGGAGACTTCAAAGCACTGGACAATGTCTCCTTCCAAGTCGACAAGGGATGGGTCTACGGCTACTTAGGACCAAACGGAGCAGGAAAGACAACCACAATCCGAACCATGCTAGGACTGCTCAGACCCAACCAAGGCGAAGTCCAAATAGCCGGAATCAACCCAACCAGAAATCCGGTTGACGCGCTCCAAACCGTAGGATATGCCCCAGAACTCCCAACCCTCCAAACCTTCTTCACCGGAGAACAACTGCTTGACCTCATGGGAAAGATGTTCGGATTGGCTGTGCAGAATAGGAAGGATAGGATCAGACAACTCCTCAACCTCGTTGGTTTGAAGGAGTGGGGCAACAAGAAAATTGGAAAGTACAGTAAAGGAATCGTTCAGAGGTTGTCTGTAGCCCTAGCCCTCATCAACGACCCCGTGGTCCTGATTATGGACGAACCTACGATTGGTATGGATCCAGAAGCCACCGCTCATTTCAGAAACCTCTTTGCAGACCTTTCAAAAGAAGGAAAAACCGTCTTCATCTCGTCCCACCTCTTGGATGAGGTTCAGCGAATCTGCACTCATGTGGGGATGATCAACAAAGGCAAGATGATTTTTGACGGTCCAATAGCACAGGTGTTGGAAGCGTTCACTCAGAAATGGGTCGTAGAAGCGGAGTTGAAGAAAGTAACGAGAGGAATGACCTCAGCCCTTAAGAAACTCGACTACGTGGAAGACGTGAAGGCGGAGGGGAACAGACTTAAGATAGAATTGAAGGAGAAAAAAGATTTGAGAGGCGAAATCTCGTCAGAAATCTTCAAGCGAGAAGGCGTACTTCTAAGCCTGAATCTCCATAGGATTACATTGGAAGACGCTTATCTACGGGCCTTAAAAGGAGGTCAATAAACATGGGGTTCCTTCAGAGGTCTGCCAATCTTGTAACCTACGAGTGGAGGAGAGCCCTGGCAAAGAAGAAGTTGTTTGTTTTAGTGATCTTGGCCTTGGCGCTTCAAGTTGGATTGTTTGTATTGCTTTACTACTTTTTCACCAATCCGCCTCCAGGGTTTGCCATCATTGGGCCTTCCTTAGAAGAGATCAAAGCTGTGATGTGGCTTGTTGGCGTGTTAGGTCCTCAGAGCCTGTTCATTCCCCTTATAGCAATCGTAATTGCCGGAGGTTCCATGTCCGAAGAATACGAGCGAGGAACTGCTGACATACTATTATCGAAGCCTATTACGAAGATTGAGTATATGACAGGGAAGTTCTTGGGTGGCTTCTTACTCTTGGGTTTTGTAATAGCTTTAACCACGACTCTCGGAGCTACATTGGCCTCCGGGCTCTTCGGTCCTCAGGAATCTATCCAATTTGCCCCAGTTATCTACTTGGTTCTCCTTTATGCAAACCTGCTCTTCTTTTCAATGACCTTCATGTTCAGCGAAGCCCTTAGGAAAACAACCCTTTCAATGCTGGCTGGTGTCGGCATACTTGTGGCCTCCTGGTTTATAGGCGGTATTCTTTCCACAATGTACTTAATTAGCGGAGGAGAGCAACTTTACCTAGAAATCAGTAAGTGGCTTCCGAACTGGAGCGTCTCTAACCTTCCAAGCTTTGTAGCTTCGGAACTCATGGCAGCACCGGAGAACCCCTTCATATCTGTGCTTGGCGGAGACATTCAACTGGCAGCCGCCATCATAGCGGTCTATACCATCGCCTCTATCCTATTAGCCGCTCTCAAGCTTTTGAGATCTGATGTCACGAAAAAAGCTGATTAGCCGAAAACTCTTAGCCCTCAGCTGGGGCTAAGCTTCTGCTTTGGTCAGGAAGGCCTCTGCATCTTTGAGGGTTATCTTATAAAACACAAAGGTTATGACGACAGCTACAATTGCGCTTGCGGAAAGCGCGGTCAACAGGTCTAGTTTTGGCAGAGCCACGGGAATGCCGGCTATTAGAATGGGGATGTATCCCATCGTTACCGCGTGTAGAAGGAGCGGGGAGAATATAACCAATGCTAAGACCAAGCATAAGAGTCCGTTGAGAATAGCCGTGGACGGCCTAGCCATCCTTGGCCTCGGAATTTCGGTGAAATCGGCTCCCGTTATCCCGGCTCTAAGGGAAACGGCGCCTAAGGCGAAGATTAGCAGCAGGGATTCCATTAGCAAGGCGAAGGCAATATCTAGCGAAGGATGGGCGACTAGGATTCCAATAACACCGCACACCAACATTACCATTAATGAAAAAATGATTACAAAAGCATACTTACACTTGACCAAGCTGCGTGCAGTGATAGGTGAAGAAAAGAAAAGCCACACAGACTCACCTTCCTCGCCGAT
>CAYGBS010000151.1:1284-2688 GCA_964348215.1 uncultured Candidatus Bathyarchaeia archaeon | reverse complement strand
GGTTCCATAAGTGTGGGAGGAAGCGAAGTCCCTTGGGTCTCGATGTCCTTTATCCATTCATTCCACTTAAAAACCCATTTTTCCGATTTATTATCATACCAGTTATCAGTCAAGCTCACTTCATGGATGCAAGTGGACCAGAACAAGTCGATGCTTTGTGCTATTTGCAGCTTCTTAATTTGCGAGACAAATTGCTCAAATTCCTCCGCATGATCAGCTGGGACACTGTATATTCCATAGAAACTCTCAGGCTCATCATAACGTGCGGCTAAGTACAGCCAATATCCATGCGCTCTTAGAGCCTCCCAAAGCAGTTTTGCATAACCGGGAGTTGCTCTGGCAAAGAGAAAGGCCTTCTTAAGACCCACGAAGGTATGGTAAACCTTTGCTTGTAGAAGCAGAGAAAAATGGGATTTTAGGGCTTTCAGTCTGTCCCGTACTGTCGGAATGGGCATTTTCAATTCTCTAGCAAGTTTTGATATATTCCTCGGTCCATGAACTCCAATTGCCTCAAGAATTTTGATGTCAAAGGAGTCGAGTCGCTTCCGCATTCCTAAAGTCTTCCTCCTGATTTAGAAGATTAGTCAACGATTTGAGTATTGTTGTTTCTTATGTTTAAGTTTTTATTTAGGCCAGCCGCCGCCTACAGGATCTCCTCCGTCTCCATCTCCGTCAGGTTGAGTTCCATTATCACCGATGTATTCAAATGACCATCTTGACGTGAGTTTCTCCAGCCCTACCTCTTGGGTTGGGCTAGCGATGGGCGTTAGTAGGTTGCAGATCACCAAAGCACTGAAGAGACAGAGAAAAGCCATGGACAAAACTTTCAAACGCAAGCTATCACCTCCACCTAACTTTTTGACGTCAGACTCAAACTTCTGACGTCAAAAAACTTAAAAACTATGAACAAGTAATCTGGAGACCCTTTAAAGACTGGAGATAAGTAAAGGAACGTCTCTGTATGAACAAATCTCTTAAGAAGAGCATGAGACGAATTGTGAAAAGCTTTCTCGACATTGCGATACTAGCTATTCTTGAAGAAAGGGGAGGTCTGAACGGCTATGAAATCCTAGAATGCATTTCCGAGAAACTTGGAATACTTCTATCGTCTGGTACTCTTTACTCCACACTTTACGCTTTAGAACACAAACATCTCATCAAGGAAGTCGAACACTCCAAGTGTAGAATTTACACGCTAACTTCAAAAGGACAAGCAACTCTTGGAAAAGGCGCTGAGATAGCGGCTGCCTTTAAGCTTTTCATGCTGCGGCTTTTCGGCAAAAAAGTGAAGTACACCGCTTCCGTTCAGCAGTGACACACAATTTGCCTTGACCAACCTGCCAAATCAACCGCTTAGTGCCAATCGGGTTTGCTGATATCGGGATGTTAGATGGCAAAAGCTCG
>CAYGBS010000151.1:0-1274 GCA_964348215.1 uncultured Candidatus Bathyarchaeia archaeon | reverse complement strand
TATTTCGCCTCGATACTTCTATAGGTGATGCTTCCATGACGAGTTTAAGGAAACGTCTCGATTCCACGTTATCAAAGCTAACAGACATTCGAGAGAAGCTCCAAAATTGCTCTGAATACCCTCCTTGCTGCTTAAACTTCCACAAGGACAACAGAGTCAGTTGTGATGTTTTAGGGCCGTTGCCTGAGAAAATCTTCTTAACACAATGTGAAATCTGCAGGAACACCATGACAGAGCTCTTGGACAAAGTATGCGAGTCTGCCGAATAAATATAGTTTCTTAGCTGACAAAAAAAGGGAGAAAAGGGAAAGTAGCTGCTTCTAATGCTTACTTGTATTCTTTAAGTGTAGTTGTCGGCATCGTGTATGTTTCAGTTACCCACGGGATGGGACGTATGTATTTCTGCACAAAGTTCATGGCGTCATCGTGACCCTTCGCCCAGAACCATACGCAGGCATCCCAATTTCCGAAAACGTAGTACGAGTAGTAAAGGTCAATGTTAGGCATTGGATTCTTAGGAAGGTTTTGCAGATGTTTAACAGCTTCGTCTGTGTGGTTCGGATCTATCTTGAAAAGCACCATGTACCAGTTCATTTTTGACCACTTGAAAAGCTCATAGATCGAAAAAGCCTAATAGTTCTTATGAAGGTGAAATTCAGATTAAACCTATTTTTATGACAAAAAATGGTCAAAATTCACTTTGCACAAAAAGGCAAGCTTGTCTCAAGCAAGAATCCAGCCACCCTAGCCACTGAGACTCCAGCATCCTCAGCTATTGACTAAGCTCTAATCCAAGTTCTTCCACACAACAACAAGCGGTGCCAACAAAACCCAACCAATAACAGCCCCCACGAGCACGTGAACAACTACGTTTTGAGCAAAGAAGATGTTGGCTGCAAACGCAATAAAAAAGGATCCAACGCCAAGGTAAGTCCCTTCTCTTCGCATTTGAGATACCTACCAAACACAACTTCAAGAACTGACAGGCTGTCACTGAACGCCAGCGCCCATGCAAAAAAGGCAACCGAAGCTAGAACCATGTAGACTGCAAACTGCAACACAACTAGCCTAACCAAAGCGCTCTGCATTCGAAGAGCATCCCCTTAAGGTTCGTTATGTGCCTATTTAACGTTTACACGCATGTGGACCGGTGAAAACTGTGGGAAATCCCAAAGCCGCCCGTGCGATTGACAAAAGATTTAAGCTATTTGATTGCCGTTTTTCTTGACATAGAAAGTCTGTGTGCCTCGGTAGCTCAGTGGCTAGAGCAACAG
>CAYGBS010000150.1:0-2714 GCA_964348215.1 uncultured Candidatus Bathyarchaeia archaeon | reverse complement strand
TATATACTGGGGAATCATTCTAATTATGTTCCTCTGGCTTGGCAAACGCTTATCCGATCTTGAAAAGAGACTAAAAGAACTGAAAAGGGGGAAATCCAAATCAACGTGAAATACATTGCAGTTATTGTTGCTGTCTTGCTCGTTTTGAGCGGTGTGTTTGCTTACAATGTCTTTGTGGCCTATGTGGAGCCCTATCACAGCGTTTCGCAAGTTGTAGACAATTCTGAGGCTTTTCTTAATAGAAAGGTTCAGGTGATTGGAACGGTTGTCAATGGGTCAACAAAATACGGGTCGGATGGTTTACTGAATTTCTCTCTCACAGATGGCAACTCAACAATCGACGTAGTTTACAGAGGCGAACCTGTTTCAAACTTTGTGGAAGGACAACAGTCAGTTGCTGTTGGAGAACTTGTTTCTTCGCAAAAGTTGCAAGCGTCCCAAATACTTGTCAAATGTCCCTCAAAATACGAGAGTCAAGACCAGACTTCGCTGTTTTCTTCGCCGATTTTTCCAATCGCCATTCTTCTTGGAACCGTAGCCATCGGATTCTCCGTGGTTTCTATAACTTTGTCTAAGCGAAAAGATGATCGAGTCTGATTCGATGACAGTAGCGGTTGAGACAGCTGAGGTTTCGAAGAAGTACGGTCATGTGGTGGCTCTTCATCCCCTTTCTCTAGAGATTGATCATGGCGATTTTGTAGCGCTTCTGGGGCCAAACGGGGCTGGGAAGACTACATTGATGAAAATGGCGGCTACTCATCTTCTTCCATCGTCAGGCAGTGTTAGAATATACGGTAAGGACGCGGTTAGAGATGGGGAAAAAGTGCGAGAAAAAATTGGGTTTGTGGCGCATGAAAGTTTTTTGTATGACGAGCTCACTGTTGAGGAAAATCTGCTCTTTTATCAGAAGTTTTTTCCTGTGAGTCAGGATTTGAAAGAGCTGGTAGCACTCTTGGGTCTCGAGGAATGGTATAGGGCGCCAGTCAAGCAACTATCCTATGGATTGAGAAAAAGAGCTGATATTGCAAGAGCATTGGCTCATAATCCCAATCTAATAATAGTCGACGAACTCTTCGCAGGTCTAGACGAAGAAACATGTAGCCTTCTGGTCGGCTATTTTAAGGAACAAAGAGAAAAGGCCCTGCTGGTATCGTCACATTCATTAGAATGGGCAAAACGACTTTGCAAGAGAGGAATTTTCCTCAACAAGGGCAAACTAGTACGAGATACAAGGTTCTAGGTGGAGAATACGTTGAGAATACCTGCTGCAATCAGGATAGCCGAGAAGGATCTTCGGGCAGAGTTTAGGCGAGTTTACGAGATCCTGTCTATTCTAACGTTTTCAGTTAGCTCGGTCTTGATGCTTAGTTTTGCTTGGGGTGGCGCCATCACAACCAGCCCAGAGGTAGTTTCCGCGGCCCTTTGGATAGTCATTTTCTTCGCTAGCGTATTGACCTTTACAACATCTTTTAGCAGAGAGATAGATCGAGGGACTTTTGGAGGTTTGAAGACCCTTCCTTGTTCATCATTCTCGATCTTGCTTGGAAAAACTTTGTATGCAATCGCCCTGCTCTTGCTAATAGAAGCGGTGTTGCTCCCATTCTCTATAGTGTTTTTAAACCTCAAGCTGCCTTCGAACCTCCAAGATTTTTTGGTGATCTTTATTCTGGGTGCTGTGGATCTTGCCTTTGCAGGGTCCTTCATCTCGGGGCTTGTTATGTTTTCCGAGGGGAAAACTCTACTTTTATCCTTCTTACTCTTCCCTGTGTGCATGCCTGTGCTAATCTCATCAGTTAACGCAACGAATAAGATCGTTGGCGATTTTGCGACTCTCAACGTATTTTCAGAATTAAGCCTACTCCTTGCTTTTCTCTTCAGCATTATTGCCATAGAAAATCTAACGTTCAAGTACGTACTTGAAGAATAGCAAGCATGGGGTGTCACATCAACCTAAACCGTTAAATCTTAAATATTCTGATACTAATCAGAAGTTTCACTATGTGAGGGAAAAGATGTGTCTAAGAACCAAATCGCAATTTTGACAGTCATACTTTTCATAATGGCCCCGATGCTTGTTCTTCCTGTCTACGCTTTTCCTTCCGAAGAATCAAACTGTTCTACATGCCACGGTCCAAGTTTCGGCACATATGTGATCTTGGTTACCGCCACCCCGAGCAAAACGAACCTAGGCCCAGGAGAGACTTACACGGTTGACATAGTTATAGGAGAGAATCCGTCTGGTTCAGAAGATCAAACTGGCTACTGGATAGCTAATTCTGATGCCGCGAATGCAACAGGAACGTCAACAGGAGTGTACGGTGGACCTTCAACCAGCCACACTTATACTGCGACCATGACGGCAAATTCGACAGCAGGTACTTATTATTACAAGGTATTTGGGCAGGATGGGCATTTTGGTTCCGCAGGGGCTGCAGGTTGGGGAGTATACTCCATAACAGTAATTGCGGCAGAAGGAAATCAGCCACCTTACGCGAGTTTCGCCCTCACATCCCGTGACCTGACAGTAGAATTCACTGATCAATCCTCAGACCCAGATGACGACAACATCACTTGGTTCTGGGACTTTGGCGACGGGACTAACTCAACAGAACAAAACCCTACTCACCTTTTCCCTGAACTGGGCACTTATCAAGTTATGCTCAAAGTAACCGATGATCGAGGTGACTCAAGCACAGCCTCAGAAATTCTTACAG
>CAYGBS010000149.1:0-2753 GCA_964348215.1 uncultured Candidatus Bathyarchaeia archaeon | reverse complement strand
TCCGACAGTACCCGACTCGACCACTTTTGGTGACGCTGTCGAAATCTTGAAAAGATATGGTCTCTGGGAAAGCATGCCGCAATCTGTCAAAACTGTACTTGTTGATGGTCTGGAAGGATTAATTGAGGAAACACCGAAAGAAGGTGACAAAGCATTTGAGAAGGTCTATAATGTAGTTGTTGGCAGCAATCGTGCGGCAACTTTGGCTGCCTGCGCTAGACTTCGAGAGGCCGGTTTGCGCTCCCTTTTGCTTACATCTTTCCTTGAGGGCGAGGCGAGGCATGTGGGAACAATGTTAGCCTCTATAGCAGAGGAGGTTGAGGTTTCTGGAAATCCGTTGCCTAGACCCTGTGGGATTGTTGCTGGCGGAGAAACTACGGTTACTGTTATCGGAGATGGGGAGGGGGGCAGGAACCAAGAAATAGCGTTGAGTGCTGCTTTGAAGATTTCTGGAATGGAAGGCGTTGTCATAGCTTCGATTAGCACTGATGGTATAGACGGACCAACAGATGCAGCAGGTGCTTTAGCTGATGGAACAACACTGCTCCGTTCTCAAGAGTATGGACTTGATGCCAAAAGCTTTCTGGATAACAACGACTCGTACAGTTTCTTTTCAAAGCTTGGTGACCTTATTTTCACAGGTCTGACTGGAACTAATGTCAATGATGTCTCGGTAATTGTGGCGATTAAATAGTCAGTCTATTGTAATGATGATATCGCCTTCGTTTACAGGGGTTCCTTCTGCAACATTTACCTCCTGAACTCTTCCAGTCTTTGTTGCTGTAATTTCGTTTTCCATCTTCATCGCTTCAAGAATACAAACAACATCACCCATGTTCACTACGTCGCCTTTCTCCACCTCGACTGAGACTATTTTTCCGGCCATAGGCGCAACGACAGCTCCTTCCTTAGCAATAGTTCGTCGGCGTCGTTCAGCTTTAGGCGTGACTTGCGCAGTTGATGTTAGAGCGGCCATTCTTTTTACAGGTTTTCGTACTTGCGCAGTGAAAGGCGCATTGTTAACTTTCAGGTAAACAGGTGTGCTTTTGTCTAATCTCTCGAGTTCAACCTGATACTCCTTTCCCGCAATTGAAATTGAGAAAGATGAGATGGGCCTTTTGAGGTGTTCTTCTACTTCCAGTTCAACAGCCTTGTCATTTAGTTTTGCTCTGAATAGTCCTTTGCTTGGTTTCTTGATAAGTTCTACTCTGTAGACTCTTTCATTGATTAATATACTGTAATCAGGCACATTCTCAGCCGCCTTGTCTAACTATTTCGTGTCTACCTGCTAAGACCCATTGCGATATCCTTTCTTTCCCAGCTTTTCTAGTAGGAATAAATGCTTTAGCCTTACGAGTGCTTTTGAGAAAGACAGCAACTGCTATTGACAAGGCTGCAGCTTCTTCTAGTTCCTGCTGTTCGGGAGTCAGAACTGCTGCTTCCTTTCTTCTCGCTTCTCTCTTCTTGAAAAAATCTGCTGAGGCTTTTGGAAACAGAGCATACGTCAGTTTATCTTCTTCGCTTTCTATGTACGGCTTCAGGTCTTTCGGAGCTTTGCCAAGTTCTGGTTTGAGCAGGTCTGCAGGGCGGCATTGTATGGGTTCTTCATTACCGATTATCTTCTTCTTTACGCCTTCGTTTAATGGCGCGGGAGGCCTACCATAGAATCCTTTTGCATATTCTCTGACTTCCTTTGGCACGATCTTGTATCGTTCACCTGACAGTACGTTAAAAACGGCCTGTGTTCCAACTAGTTGGCTAGTCGGTGTAACAAGAGGAGGATATCCCAACTCTTCTCGAACACGAGGAACCTCCTTCAAAACAGCGTCAAGTTTATCTAAAGCATTTTGCTCCTTCAACTGCGAAATTAGGTTGGAAAACATCCCTCCAGGAATCTGATGCATCAGAATAGATGTGTCTACTCTTTCAGCCAAGGGGCTGATTAGGTGAAGGGGGTCGTAGTACTTCTCTCGTAACCCACGAAAGTATTTAGCAATTTCAACTAACAACTTCATATCAAGTCCAGTATCATACTCAGTGTCCTTCAATCCAGCCACGATGCTTTCAATAGGTGGCTGAGAAGTGCCCCAAGCGAAAGGAGAAAAGGCAGCGTCTAGAATGTCTGCCCCAGCTTGGCATGCACGTAGGTAGGTCATCATAACCGTGCCACTGGTGCTGTGGCAGTGCATGTGAACTGGCAAGCCGACTTTTTCTTTCAGAACTGAGGCAAGCTCGTAAGCCTTCTGAGGCATGAGCATGCCCGCCATGTCTTTAATGCATATTGAGTCGCAGTTCAGTTCGGCTAAGCGTTTCGCTACCTTCAGATAGTAGTGTGTGGTGTGGACGGGGCTTACAGTGTAGCATATTGACCCTTGAGCGTGGCCACCGATCTTCTTAACAGTTTTTATGGCTTTTTCAAGGTTGCGGGTGTCGTTTAACGCGTCGAAAATGCGGAATATGTCAATGCCGTTTTCTGCGGCTTTTTCCACGAATTTTATCAGAACATCGTCTGGATAGTTTCGGTAGCCTACTAGGTTTTGTCCTCGTAGGAGCATTTGCAAAGGCGTTTTTCGGATATGTTTCTTTAGTGTGCGGAGGCGTTCCCAGGGATCTTCATTTAGATAACGTATGCTAACGTCAAAGGTAGCGCCTCCCCATACTTCAAGGGAGAAAAAACCCACCTGGTCTATCTTTCCTGCTATGGGAACCATGGATTCGGTCCTCATGCGAGTCGCCATCAAAGACTGATGGGC
>CAYGBS010000148.1:0-2848 GCA_964348215.1 uncultured Candidatus Bathyarchaeia archaeon | reverse complement strand
CCGTGCCTGGAGACATCTTAACAGAGGAAGAAGAGAAGTTCCATGGAGAAATTTTGCCCCTAGCCGAAACTTACCAAGCTTTCCTAAAAGACCTTCTTCGAGGACGCTTGTCCGGCATTGAAAAGGAAAAGAAACCGAAGAGCATACTGTTACGTTTCATTCAGGAAATTCCCGCAATAGTTGGATCCGACATGAAGACTTATGGTCCATTTGAGCCAGAGGACATAGCAACTTTGCCTCCGGAAAACGCACGAATCCTCATTAAACAAGGAGTAGCCATCGAAGTGGAGATGAAATAATAAATCATATACGCGCCCACCACATGACGGCGATAGTATATCCGAACTCAGAAGAATTCCCATCGTGACCACATCCATGGCGCGCTTATTTTATTTTTTGGTACAAAACATTCATCAGAGGATACCTGCGCAGAAACTTCATGTTTTCACTTCACTTCGCAAGTTAATGGTATAGCAACCTTATTATGAACTGTTCAAATTCTGAAAGGAAGGCGACTTCCTAAAAAATGAATGTAGGTCCTTCCGCAAATCATAAAAACTGAAGTGTAAAACATAATGGATAACATAGTGATGTGTTTTGAGTAGAAGACTTGTGTTGCCATTTGTACTGTTGCTTTGTTTATCCTTCATGATAGTCATAGTAGGGGGACAGCCTAACGAGATTATTGCTGTATCTGGTTCAACTCCAACCATCGATGGTTCAATTGATGTTGGAGAGTGGGACGATGCGGCATCAGTGTCTTTTAACAATACAAATGTATTTATCAAGCAAGATGGAGAGAATCTCTACATCGCTTTCAATGTATCTGATTCCACTCCCAACGCGGACGAAAATGTTCACATCTTTTTTGATGTTAACCATGATGAAGGAACGTCGCCTAAATCAGATGACATTGGGGTTAGTGTTTTTCGTAATGGGACTCTTATAGAAGTCCAGCTTTCAAATGGAACATATGTTAACGCCACTGGTTGGACAGCAAGTGTTTATAACACCACACAACTGTGTCAAGCCGAATTCAACATCACATATTCAAAGATCAACGTCACCGCTGGCGAAACAAAAACTCTTGGGGTCGCATTTGAAACCATAGATTTTGAGTTTGCATCCCTCTTCCAATCTTGGCCCCATGACCTTAGGCCAGATGCAACGAACCCTTCAAAGTGGGGTGACATGATTTCCACAGGATACAACTGGATTCCAGAGTTTACGTCATTACTTGGTCTGCCACTTTTCATAATAATATTGTTACTAGTAGTCATACTCTACAGAAACAAACATCCTATACAACATTAGATACATTCTTGAACAACTAATCAAGAAAAAAGTTACTACATGCATGCACAGTCATACTGACAGTTCTCTTGACAACTTTCACTCTATGTATGGCTTTAGTTCCAACGAAAGAAGCGTCTAAGAGGCGAGGTTCATCACTGCCAAGCAAAATCCAACTATGGCGTTACAACTAATCCTTCCTTTTTTTCATTGTCAAATAAAAGCAAGAGAGATAAGTACATAAAAAAGTACGCGTATTTTAAATAACACCGTATATAACAGATCAAAGCTGGAAGCTTGTTGCAGTCGGTGCAATTATCCTTGAAACGGGAGATAAAAACAAAATCCTTTGGTTAGCGAAATATTTTTTCAGGGATCAAAATGAGATTTCAATCATATGTCAAATGGATGTCCAAGATGCTCATCGAAATCAAAAAGGGACGTTTGCATCTTTTCATATTATCTTCAATTTTCATAACCATCATTCTTATCTTGTTTCTCGACTTCTTTAACATCGAAGCCTTTCCTTCATTTAATCAGAAATTTATGTTTGATCTTACTTGGAAAGGCAGAATGTTTTACCCAATCTTTTTGGCACTGCTTTTGTTCGAGTCTAAGCTTGGTTGGAACGTTATCCTCCAAAATCAACGCGCATTTCAGAACCGATTTCGCATCATATTGATATGTTTTTTTGTGGTAATTCCCTTCGTTTATGTTCTAGGTGTCAACTTTTTTGGTTTTGACAAGATGATAACAAATCTCGGTCAAGCTCTACAAATCAGAGACGTAAACGAGCCTTGGCCAATATCGGTTGAGTACCTCATACTCGCCTCGCTTTTCATAATTATAATATGGTTAACATATGGGTTTGTCGGACTCAAAAGCTTCTCTATCTCGTTGTCTTTCTTTGTTGGAGTAGGTATTGTATATTTGGTTGACACAACTTGGCCTATCGGTACTCTCGAACTAATGGAATTATTAGCGGTTCCTACAGCAGCATGCGCAACAGTGCTACTGGATTTGTTAGGCTATAGGGTCAGTTTGAGATTTCCTTTCGTGTCCACTCAAGAATATGGATCTCTTCCTCGAATACAGGTGTGGAATGGTGGGAACTCCGCAATTGCGGATGTAGCGTGGGCCTGTGCCGGCGTCCACAGCCTATTTTTTTACACCATAATCATTCTCATCTTCTTCAGAAGGTTAAGCGCTCCAAGAGAAAGAAAGATAATTTATTTCCTAATCGGAGCGGCTGGAACATATTTCATCAACATTTTGAGAATAGCCTCCTATCTCATAATTTCTGTACATTACGGAAGCCAAGTTGCCTGGGTCTTTCACAACTCCTATGGAGAATTATATTTTTTCGCTTGGATGCTCTCATACTTCGTAATCATAGCAGCCATCCAATCAGGTAAAATCAAAAATGTCGCAGGGGTCATCCGCAAAAAGCTACCAGAAGGCTTTAGACTTCATACTCGTACTTGAAGTGCTGTCCGCGCGTATAGCATGGATAATTATATCGAACATGTTAATCTATCGAAGATTTTTTAAGTGA
>CAYGBS010000147.1:841-2869 GCA_964348215.1 uncultured Candidatus Bathyarchaeia archaeon | reverse complement strand
ACCGGCACGAACGTAAGCGTGAACCAAGTGGCAGAGACACTCAAAAACATAATGAACAAAAAGGACCTAAGAAATGTACATGCCGATCCTCGGCCAACCGATGTGCGGCACGGCTACGCCGACATAAGCAAAGCCAAGAAAGCTTTAGGCTACAATCCCAAGCTCTCCATCAAAGAAGGCCTAAAAGAGCTGGTCAACTGGTACACCAAGAAGAGGCATCTTCCTGATTAAGACAGTTGTTGATTCGCTAGATGACTTCGCTTGGAAAAATGCTAGCGATCTGAAACACATGTCGAGATACGTAACATAGGTCAGTGTCGAGGGAAACTCTACCATGAAGGAAATCGTTTCCATCGAGAAAGTGCTTAACTCAAGGTGCTCATGCGATTTTGACCACGACCCACAAAAAAATCATTGGGGAACTTTTATCAAAGGCAAGTCTCCACCTGGAAGAACCACAGAGCGTGTGCTTCGAAGCTGTAGAATTCCCCAATTCTCCAACGGAAAACTCTCACTGTGGTTTCAAGATGGATACCTGTTTCTAGGCTTTGTGAAAACGAACGATCTTTACGAGACGCGTTTGCTTCACATCGAGAGCGGTATGCAACAAGAAGCGGTATATCTAGCCTGCACTGCACTTGGGTTAGGCACGTGCATTCACAACTTAGGGATAAACGGAACAGAATACGTAGATAAAATGGCAACGGCGAGACACCTGATTTTGGAAAAGGCAGACTCTTATGAGACTGGAAAGTTTTCAACTGCCTCTCTGGGTGCGGAAAAACCGTTCAAAAAAGGCAAGAGCCTTAGCGAGCCCAAGAGAGACGGCAACGTGGAATGTTTACCAGAACTGGAGCAGCTGACCCTTTATAAAAATGCTGGCCCCGAAGCCGATGAAACAGACATTTCTCAACTGCTCTGGGCCGCAAAGGGCAGAACACCACACTACATTAAATCTCATCCTTGGGGCCTCACCATCCCAACATGGGGCGGAGGCCAAAACTATACGAGCCTCTACCTCATAAAAGGAAACAAATTATTTCGTTACATAAATTGGACACTATTTCGCTACATGAATTGGAAAACAAGGTTCTTTCCATGGTGGATGGCAGGAAACCCTACACACGACATAAAATTCGTGAAGAACATTAACATTTTATCCGAACTGAACGGAACAAACGCCGCAATTATTGTAGCTAGAAATGAGAAGACCAATCGGGCTCTGTGGGAGGTCGGTTACATGCTGGAGAACATGATTCTCCAAGCAAAAAGCTTAGGAACATCGTATAGATCAAAAGTCTTCACAAAAGATGAGATGGCAGAATTGGAAAGAAACAGAATATCAGAAGCTGTAGTTGCTTTACTTCTGTGAATTATCCAAATCCTTCTACTTGTTAATGTCGGAAGCTTGTCTCTCATCATGAAAGGAGGCTGATACGATGAAAAAGAAAATCATTATTGTATGCGTTATTCTCGCATCCATACCACTTGCGTTTCCTATTCAAGGTCTCATATCAAGAAATCAAAATGGAAATTTGAATGATTTGGCTCTTGAGACGGTGATCAGCCGCAGAACATCCATCAAAAGATCAGAGTTTTATTCTGATGTCGAGGTGCCATCCGAGGCAGTTTTGAAAGTTCTCTGGGCTTCGTGCGGTTATTCGTCACGGGGTGGAAGAACCGTTCAATCCCTTTGTGTGAATTATCCTCTAATTGTGTATGCTTGCAACACAACAGCCTGTTCCTGAGACACAGAGCCTCGACCTCTGGAAGCTTGGTGATTACAGAGGAGTTGGCGGGGGCTACATGGCTCCAACATTGCTATACATAGTGCTCAATACGGATCGTTGTGGAGATATACGGTGGGGAAATGCTGAAGCAGGATGTATGATTCAAAGCATCTATTTGATGGCAAATGCCTTGAACCTTGGAACTGTTTGCATGGGTGGTTCGTGGCTAGACAGAACCCACATACGTCAAGAGTTGGAGCTGCCTGAAAACGAAGAAGTCCTGTACAAGATGCCGTTG
>CAYGBS010000147.1:0-831 GCA_964348215.1 uncultured Candidatus Bathyarchaeia archaeon | reverse complement strand
GATTACCAAAACCTGGCTCCGACATCCCGCCCGTCCTCTCAGGAACTACCTGAAATCCAAGACAGCAACCTGTCTCTCGCAGATGCTTTGGATTCCGTGTCTTCTTCCCATCAATGGAGTGAAGACCCCATCACGAAAGAGGAACTGTCGCAGTTACTGTGGGCAAGCTACGGATATTCATATTATGAAGACACTTCTGCTAGTTCTCACCCCATGAACATATCAAAACACAGAACTGTTCCTTCAGCTCGCGCACGCTATCCTATGATAATTTACGCAGTCAATGCCTCTGGAATATTCAAGTATATTCCCGAAGATCACACCATTACCATGACTGTGGCCGGAGACAGGAGACCGAGCGTTGCAGCCGCTAGTGGGCATGACTGGATGTCTTCGGCTCCGCTGATAATTGGGTTAGTGTGGAATGATACCGATATGTACAATGTAAACACTACTTATTGTGAAGTTGGATTGATAACTCAGAATATCTATTTGGAAAGCGCGGCTTGGGGACTAATAGCAGATTGGAGCAAAGCGGACACAGACGAAGAGGCAATGAAAGGGGCTCTGGGACTGGTTGAACAGACACACTTGCATCCAGCTTCAATCATAACGGTGGGGCATGAACATCAAGATCAAGATTACGTGACCCCAGAATTCCTACCATTCCTTATTCTACTGGTATTCGTGATAGCAACACTACTCGCAGTCATTATCTATAGAAGAAGACGTCCTAAGTAACTGCGTAGGGTTTCATCACCCTTTGTCAACTTTCATAATATAGCACCTAAAAACCGAGGTCAAAATCCAACATTCAAGTTTAATGAAGCA
>CAYGBS010000146.1:0-2880 GCA_964348215.1 uncultured Candidatus Bathyarchaeia archaeon | reverse complement strand
GAGTCATGCAAGTTTAAAAACTCGCTCTTTCTTATTAAACGCATGTGTTTGATATAAAGGAATATGATTTGATATCGATAGGCACAGGTTCAGCGATGAACGTTGTTAGTGCTATGATTCGAGAGAACCCCAAGATCAAAGCCGCGGTCATAGATAAGGACGAGCCAGGGGGGATTTGTTTGACGCGAGGTTGCATACCGTCGAAGTTGTTGCTGTATCCCGCAGAGTTGGTTAGAACAATTGGGAGGGCGGGTGAATTTGGGCTGGATGTTGAGCTTACGAACGTGGATTTTAAAAGAGTGATGGAAAGGATGAGGGCCCTCATCAACATGGACATAAACATGATACGTCAGGGACTTTCCAACTCTAAGAACGTAGATTATTACCGTGCTGTTGCAGAATTTGTCGGGCCATACAAGCTGAAGGTCGATGATAAGATACTTAAGTCAAAGATGATTTTCCTTTGCACTGGATCAAAAGCTATTATACCCCCAGTAAGGGGACTGGAAAAAACAGGTTATCTTACAAGCGATACTGTTCTCAAGTTGGGTCACTTACCTGAGAGCCTGGCCATAGTAGGCGGGGGCTACATCGCTGCAGAGTACGGCCATTTCTTCTCAGCAATGGGATCGAAGGTAACTATCGTCGGCAGAAACCCACAGTTTCTCAAACAAGAAGAACCTGGGGTGTCAGAGTTGGCAAAGAGAGAACTGGAAAAACACATGACGGTCCTCACTAACCACGAGGTGCGTGAGACAAAAAGAAGTTCAGGCAAGAAGAGCTTAGTCGCAGTAAACAGGGAGAACGGAAAAAGAGTGATAATAACCACAGACGAGATACTTGTAGCGACCGGAAGAGGACCTAATACAGATGTTCTTAACCCTGAAAGAGGAGGAATAAAAACAGACGGAAAGGGATGGATCATCGTTGATGACTATATGGAGACTTCACAGCCCAACGTTTGGGCTTTCGGGGACGCTAATGGCAAGTATCTCTTCAAGCATGTGGCAAACTACGAATCCACAATAGTCTATTACAACGCCGTTCTTAAGAAGAAGGTAAAGGCAGACTACCATGCAATACCCCATGCTGTCTTCATGTATCCTGAGATTGGAAGCGTCGGTCTGAAGGAGAAGGAAGCGATTGAGAGATATGGAGGAGACAGTGTGCTAATCGGAAAGTATCGATATGAAGACACTGCCAAAGGAGAGGCCATGGGTGTAAAGGACTATTTTGTCAAGGTAATCGTTGAGGGAAAAACGATGAAGATACTAGGGGCACACATCATTGGACCCCATGCTTCTGTCCTTATACACGAGATTATAAACCTGATGTACACTCCTGAGCAAAGCGCAGAGCCGATAATTAACGGAATGCATATTCATCCTGCGCTGAACGAGGTGGTGCAAAGGGCGTTCCGTTCTCTTATGTCGGCGCAGCGATACCATCAACTTATCGAGCACCACCATCATGTATGATGCAAAGTGCCTGAAGCACTTTGTTTGGAGATCAGAATCTTCAGATGAACTCTGATAACAACATGAACGTCTGAGACTTGTTTTTCTTTTTGTCTTGTAAAAAGTCATGTCAGTGGCATTTCTGCAGGTTTGAGACTTGCGTGGAAGGAAGATTTTCGTGAATGCGCGCTTCAAAAAGAAATGCAGAACTTCATATTCGAGGCAGCAAAGAAACTTGACACCGCAGAACCCACAGTTAGGCACAGAGTGGAAATACTTAGAAAGCAAGGGATAACTACAGTCTCCGTGGATTCATGTAAAATTGGATTGAGGATAACTGCGATGGCGCTCATGAAAACAGACCCCGAACATTTTAAGAATCTTCCAAGAAGTTGTTGATCCAAAGGAAACTCGTCATCTGTTTGAGAGTACCAGAAGTATGATTTGAAGCTGACCTATTCCTGGGAATAAAATGATACTTCAGTATTTGAAGACACTCTGGTTGAAGTTGGCCGAAGTTTGTCTTATGATTTTGACAGAAATCTTAAATACTAAGACAGCTTGACGTTTTCCAAATTAATAGTGGTGAAACCAGTGAACTATTATCCGTTGTTAACAGCAGTCGTGGCCTTCCTCTTCACGCTATTGTTGGCTCGTCAATTTATTCGGAGGCGGAAGACGCACCAAATCCTTTGGACTATCGCAATGCTGTTTTATGCTCTTTCAGCTTTGATGGAATTCTTGATGAATGATGGGTTGATGGGGGCAAATGCTAATGTTTTCAGAGTGTATTACATTCTTGCCGCTCCTCTTGTGGGATTATTAGGTGCAGGAGTGGTCTATCTGCTGGTAAGGAGACAATTCGCAAATTACTTTCTAGGATTTGTTGTTATCCTGTCTGCTGGTTTAGTCATCGCTGGGCTTGCCACTCCGATTGACCAGTCTGTGATAAATGAAAGTTTTAGCGGAGAGCTAGCTGAAGGCTTTCGTGCTGCAACTCATGCCTATCCGATGTCAGTAAGGATTTTTTCGATAATACTGAATTCTGTAGGCGGTACAGTCCTGATAGGAGGAGCGCTTTACAGTTTCTTGCGCGATAGAACCAGAACTTACAATCTCCTGATCTTCGTAGGCGGTCTCCTTCCTATGATAGGTGGTTCCTTAATGGGTTTACTCGGGGATCCTAATCTATTCTTTGAGTTTGAGCTTGGAGGAACGATTTTTCTATTCTTGGGCTTTGTTTTCAGCGACGTTTATATTAGAAAACGCGAACCCTCTGCCACTACATCTCAGTCCTAAAGGCGTTTAAGTTCTCGCTGAAAACCCTTGCAAGCAGCAATAGAAAAGTGCATAGGAACCTTAGACCCGTCTATTACGCTCTTTCTCCTATTATCGTGTTATTGCCCGAACATATTTCAGTTTC
>CAYGBS010000145.1:0-2923 GCA_964348215.1 uncultured Candidatus Bathyarchaeia archaeon | reverse complement strand
TCGTCGTTGGTTCACCGCTTTCATAGAGCATGCGGAGCAATCGCACTGGCCGACCGGTAAGAACAGCATTTCCCGTCAAAGATTATCCACCTTGATTTAAGACAAGACAGAGTTTCACGATAGTAATCATTATTAAGCTTACTGCTTTACTGAATAAAAGAATCTTATGCTGAGATGTTGCTTTTCTAGATACCGTAATATATTTATTTGTTCCGCTGCACCTTAACAAGCCACTGAATATATATGTAAGGGAGCGAGGTGCCCCTCCAATGATGTGGAGGAGGACACATAAATGGTGAAAACGCAATTATGCAATTTCTGCTTAAAAAGCGGAATATTGTGCTCAAAATGTCAAACAAAAGTCAGGTCAGGAGAGGTCAGTGACACATATCTTGAAATTTCCCGTCTGCTTACGTCTCTAGAGAAGAAGTATCCTCTCTTGCAGAATGCCTATTTCCATAAAGCCGTAGAAGCAGACGGTGTTCTCGCATTAATTGTCGGACGAGGCGATGTTGCTCGTCTCTTAGGTTATGGTGGAAAGATCATCAGAGCTGTAAGTAAAAAAACTGGCAAAACCATACGCATCTTAGAGCATCGTGTTGATGACAGAAAATTCCTTGAAGACCTTTTCGCCCCACTAACAGTTATGACAATTAATACAATCTGGCTCCCAGACGGAACTACTGAGACTCAGAGTAGAGTTTTCACGTTGAGGCAGGCTTCGCAATGAAACTTGATTCGCTCGATGACTGGCAAAAAACGCTCTATACAACCGACCTCAAACAGGAGTTAGATGGAGAAGAAGTGATCATTCTAGGTTGGGTTCGTGAAATCCGAGATCTGGGGGCGATAAAATTCATAATCCTGCAAGACCGCCAAGGAACCGTTCAGATAACAATTCCAAGAAAAACAGCGGGCAAACAGGTTCTAGAAAAAGCAGATCATCTACAGACACAATACTGCATCGGCGTAAAAGGAACCGTTAAGAAAACAAAAATGACTCAACGCGGCTTCGAAATAATTCCAAAGGAACTGAGAATCATAGGAATAGCTAAACACCCACTGCCCCTAGATGTGACTGGAAAGACTGCCGCAACCATAGATACACGATTGAATGCACGAGTTTTAGACCTTTCTCAAGAAGAGAACCGAGCAATCTGGAGCATCCAACATACAACCCTAACTGCCCTTCGCAAGTTTCTTTCAGAAAAGGATTTCATAGAGGTCTATACGCCGAGACTCATTGCAACTGCCACGGAAGGCGGGGCTGCTCTCTTTTCCGTAGACTACTTTGATCAAGAAGCCTATTTAGCTCAAAGTCCCCAGCTTTATAAGGAAGAGTTAACTCTCTGCTTCGAGAAGGTCTTCGAGATTGGCCCCTTTTTCAGAGCTGAAGAGTCTCACACTCGGAGACATCTCAGCGAGTTTATTTCAATAGACATTGAACAAGCCTTCGCCACCGCGGGCGACGTTATGACGGTGCTTGAGCAAGCTATTCACCACATCTGTATCAACGTGAAACAAAATTGCCAAAGAGAATTGGACATCCTAAGTCATAAAGTAGACATCCCGAAATTACCCTTGAAACGCTTCACCTACACTCAAATTCTAACCCAACTGGAGAAGAACGAAATACAAATTTCATGGGGCGAAGACATTCCCACCCCTGCCTACAGAACCTTAGGTAAACTCCATCCATACTTCTATTTCATAACTGAGTGGCCTACCAAATCCAAACCCTTTTACATCAAACCAAAAGATGGCACCCCTGAGATAAGTGAAAGCTTTGACTTCATGTGGAAATGGATTGAACTCGCGTCTGGGGGAACACGAGTTCACTCAAAAAGCAAATTAACAAAAAGGCTGAAGGAGCAAAAGCTAAATCCTGAATCCTTCAAACACCATTTGCAGGTCTTTGACTATGGTTTGCCTCCTCATGCAGGCTGGGCGGCTGGCTTAGGAAGAGTTTTAATGATGTTGACAGGTAAGCGGAACATTCGAGAGGTTGTTTTGTTTCCAAGGGATCGCACCAGGCTAACTCCGTGAAAAGATGGCACACCGATGCAGCTTCCTTCACTTCAGGGCTAAGGGGCAAAGCTTTCACATCAAACAGACTAATCCATCTCTTCAGAGATCTCGCTACTCCAATGATCATCAGCAAAAAGAGACTACTGTCTTCTAGAAGATACTTCCATAAAACTATAAGAAATACGGAAGGATATTCCTTTGTAGAAAGGAGAATAATCCAGAATGCACAAGAAGGCATCAGCTCTCATTACCATATTCCTGTTGACCCTTGTAACTCTAGGTGCAGCTTACCTTTTCGGATCAACCCGTGCCACCCCGTTGGACATAGAGACTAGATGCGAAGGGACAGTGGACAAGAAGCCTAGCGAATCTTTCACCGTCAAGATAGCTTTCAAAAACAAAGGCACAACCAAAGGTACATGGGAAATAACGGTGACTTTCGAAGGGAATGCTTGGACATGGAAAGGAGAAACGAAATCGCTCACTTTGGAGTCCGGCGAAAAGGAGACTTTAGCGTGGGAAGGAGACGTACCAGATGATGCACCCGCGGATGGCGTCGCACGACTGATCGTATATTACGACAATGAGTTCGCTGCCTTGAATTGGTGGATTCGTGTAATACCTGACGCTGAGCTATGCATAGTCTACAGCGAAGTAAGCTAAAACCAGCCTCTCTTTCACTATCCTGAAAGGATCTAATCACGGTGCCTGTCGATGCCCAAAAAGCAGTGCTTGAAGAAAGGAATACAAGAACCCTTCAGGCCCAGTAGGCTGGGAAGAACGTCGTCAAAACTAGGGTGGCTACATAAACGCTCTGAATAGACTCCTACAAAGCCATTGCTGGTCAAAAAACAGCACGGTTCAGCTAAAATCCTGCCCTTATCAAGTTGGAAGG
>CAYGBS010000144.1:0-2938 GCA_964348215.1 uncultured Candidatus Bathyarchaeia archaeon | reverse complement strand
GCGGAGAAGGAACGAAAGTCTGCGTAGAGATTGTTTTGATGGCTGCTGACGCTGGCTTAACACCAACAGAGAGAGATGTTGTAGCTGTCGCGGGCTCTCACAGAGGCGCTGACACAGCTTTACTGATAAGACCTGCAACTTCCAGCAGATTCTTCGATTTGGAGGTTAAAGAAATCATAGCTAAGCCGCGAAGCTTAAGACCAAAGTGATTTTCAATTTGGTGGTGGACGGGTGCCAAGCACCAGAGGAATAATCGTCCCAGAGCCCTCTCTTTCCACCGTTATGTCAACAGTTTGACCCGGCGAAGTATAGCTTTCAAGGTAGCTAGATATATCATCGCCACCTATAATTCTGGTCTCATTCATTGCGATAATTATGTCATCATCCTTTAAACCATCTCTCAACGCTGGGCTGTCAGGAAGTACATCGACTATTCGCCAGCCATAAGTGTGAGAGGCGCCCATTCCCTGCGCAATTTCATAGGTCATGTCCATTCCCATAACTCCTATCCAAGAATGAGGATAAGAGGATCCATTCACAAGCCACGCAATTTCCCGGAGGATCGTGTCAGACGGTATAGCGAAGCCTACGCCCGTCGAGTTCTCAATTATAGCGAACGTGATGCCCACCACCTGCCCCCTAGAATTCAACAATGGCCCACCAGAGTTACCAGGGTTTATAGGCGCGCTGATTTGAATGACATTGGCAATCGCATAGCCCCCTGCAAGGTCCTCTGGAACTGCTCTCCCAAGTTGGCTAACGATTCCGGTTGTCATAGAACCAACCAGCTCATAGGGATTGCCTATGGCTACCACGAGATCTCCTACCTTTAGAAGCGAAGAGCTTACAATGGGTAGAGGCTTAAACTCTTCGGGTGGTGCGTCATCAACAGTGAGGACAGCGAAGTCTACATATACGTCTGAGCCTAGAACTCTAGCTGAATACGCATGACCATTAGTAAACGTAACAGATAGGCTTGTGGTGCCCCGAACTACATGGTAATTTGTGTTGATCACCATCCCACCCGAATAATTATAGACAAAGCCTGAACCGGCCACTGCCCCCTGAGTTGTCTGTCCCCGAATGAAAACAACGGAATCTTTAACGTCTTCATAGAGCTCAGAGAGTGATAGGTTTCCCACGTTAGTTTGGTTGTAGTTGCCCAAAGCCTCTGTTAAGGCTGAGATCTGGGTTTGAAGCGTAGCAACCTTGTTTTCCAAGTTTTTAACAGTTCTTGAAAAGAGCTGAAATGTGTAAATGTTTCCAAAAACACCAGCGACCACAACGACGGCAAGTATCGCCACAGTTACAAAGGAAAGACGATTTGAACGAGGTTCATGCTCACTGTACAAGTATTGTGACCTCCGAGATTTTGTCGTCAGATGCTAACTCTTTCGCGATTCTTATAAGCGTTCCTTCACGTAAAACATTCTTTTGAAGACCTCAACACGTGCGGGGTATCAGCAACTAGGTTAGATGTTTCTCGAGTGCGCATACGTGAGAACAGAAGCCAGTTAGCCCAACTCTGTGCCACTGAGTACATCAGCAAACGGCACATCAAGTTCTGAAATCAGATTTCTTTGAAGTGAAACCTAACAAGAAAACGGTTGCATAACAACTTATCAACCCAAAGTTGTTGGGCTCAGTCATCGCACCGACCGGCTGGTTTCCCGATGCCCGTCTTTAGTACGACTGCTGAACATAAAAAGGGAAATGTCTACCACAAACCATGCAGCAGAGTGAAGCCAAAACTAAGGGTAGCCTACGCCGCTCCCAAAAAAGGCCGTCAAAACAATTCTGATCAAAGCAGCATAAGTGGCACACATTCATTTCAGCAGTCTAGCGCCGGGGAGAGGATTTGAACCTCTGAGGGTCAGAGACCCACCGGCTTACTGGCCCCGCTTTAACATCACGGATCTCGAGGCCGGCGCATTACCACTCTGCCACCCCGGCAGCGACCAGAGTCAAAAAGATGTAAAGTGTGTCTAAAAGCGTTTCGCCTCGTACTATTTACATTTGGACTAATAAGATCCATGAAGCTTACACAAGGCAGACGAAGCAGACTCGCTGCCAGTCGCTTAAAGATAAAAGCAACCAACACCAAAACAAAGCCGGGGAAGCCGAAGTGAAACTAACAAGAAAAACGCTCCAGATCAATCCTGCGGCCACCAAGCGGAAAATCGCACGCTTCATCAAAGATTATGTAGATAAAGCCGAAGCAACAGGCATAGTACTAGGCATCTCAGGAGGAGTAGACAGCGCCACCACCGCCGCTCTTTCCACCGTCGCCATAGGCGGAAACAAGGTGCTAGCGCTATACATGCCAGAAAAGGAAACCTATAGTAAGAACGACCGCGAAAACGTGGAACTCCTCGCCGAGAAATTTGAATTCCGACTGAAGATCATCGACCTTACCCAAACCCTAAGCACAGTATATCAGACCATCCCAGACTACGATCCAAGAGACAAGATCAGTCGAGGAAACCTCAAGGCCCGCGCCCGCATGCTATTCTGGTACTACTACGCTAACCACCAGAATCGTATCGTAGCTGGCAGCAGCGACAAAAGCGAGACAATGATAGGCTATTACACCAAGTGGGGAGATGGAGCATCAGACATTGCCCCCATCATGGATCTTTACAAAACCCAAGTCCGCCAACTCGCCGCCCACTTGGACATACCATCCGAGATAACTGGAAAACCATCAACTCCAGCGCTCTGGCCAAACCAAACAGCAGAAGCTGAAATAGGTGTGAAATACGAAACTCTCGATCTAATCCTCTACGGATTGGAACACTTCATGCCCACCGAGACGATAGCTAGACAACTCCACTTACCAATCAAAACTGTCACAACCATCAAAAAAAGGTGGCTACAAACAGAACACAAAAGAAAGATGCCCCTGACAACCAAACTAAAATACCGAACAATAAATGCT
>CAYGBS010000143.1:0-2960 GCA_964348215.1 uncultured Candidatus Bathyarchaeia archaeon | reverse complement strand
GAGAAGTACTTGCAGAAGTAGAAGTTTTGCGGAAAAAGACAGAATCGCAGCAGTCAAATGCCGCGTCTCAGATTCTAAGTGTAAATCAATAGTTCTCTTTCACAAACGATTAATCAGCCTGTCTACATTCTTCTAATAGAGAGGGAAAGTGATGGATCTGCACAGCTTTTTGAAGTCGTTGTTTGACGCTGTAAACTCCATAGTTAACTATGAGATTCTCGGTGTATCTATCTTCATTTGGCTTGCTTTGTTTACAGTCTTGTTCCTGGTTTTTGATTCGATGGAGAAGAAGATTCGTTAAAGCGGTGTTAATCTAGGGTTTTTTTATCCAATATACTGTTGGGCCGCCCTTAATGCGGGGTCCATCGTTATTATCAGAGTTGTTGCTCAGAGTTTCGATGACTTCTTTATAGCTTTGTATGTAGTCACATCCTTTTTTTGTCGTCTTGTAGATCGTTCTTCTGTTGTTTTTTGTTTTTTCAAGGAGCCTTGTTTCCAAGAGCAGTTTCAGATACGTGTTCAGCTGAGAAAAGCTCAAGTTGGCTTTATACATGATTTGGGTTTTTAGGGCTCCATCTTTTGCGATGTCAAGGATCTCTGCGATGATGAATAAGCGGTCTCTGCGTTTTCGCGGGTTGTCCCAGTTTATCATTCTGTACACCTTGTCTAGAACTGTTGTCTATAACACTCACAGTGGAGGCGTGTTAAAAGGAGTGTTTCGCAAGATTCCATATTCTGTGGAGTGACATATTTTCATCCCCACTTCAAGCTGTCAATACGAAAAAGCTCTGGAAAGCTTCCTGTCTAGTAGAACAGTTTGTTCGATTATGGAAGGGGTGTGTTCCTTTTTTTTGGGTTGTGGATGGGGTTGCTGGTGTATTTGTGTTTTCCGGATCTACAATAACGTTTATTAAGACTCCCGACATCATAAGTCCGCTAGGTCCAAAAATGCCAAGCCAAAGATTCCCCGTAATAACCCTGCTGATAATCGTCATAATGGCAACCATAGCAGTAGTTCTAACTTCTGGGCTGCTCTTCGGAAGCAGAACAATTAGCAACGAAGGCAACATCAACTCAATAGGAGTAGGAGTCTACTGGGAGAATACATGCATCACCGAAGTATCAACAGTTAACTGGGGCTATATGGAACCCGGCTCGACTCAGAATGTCACAATCTACATTCAAAACGAGGGGAATGTTCCCATGACGTTGAACTTGACTACCGATAATTGGAGTCCGACATCAGCCTCAACGTTCATGACTTTAAGCTGGAACCGTGAAGGCAGCCAAGTCCCAGCGCAGTCAGTTCTGGAAACAATGTTGACTTTGTCAGTGTCATCAAACATTAGTGATGTGTCTGGGTTCAGCTTCAACATAACTATAACCGGTACTGAATGAAAACCTGGAAGACTGGCGTATCCGTGGACTGTGCTTCCCCTTTTTGCTTCTTGTCAACTTAGCAGTAGGTATAAGGATTTGTCGAGTTTATCTCTGCATTAGCCAAGCGTGGTCTTATCGTGCTGATATCCTGGAAAGATACTGTGAGATGTTTTTCTTCCAAAGGTTTACTTCATCGGTGCGTAAAGTGCATCCTGCAGCGTCTCTATGACCTCCGCCGGATGCCTTAGTCAGATTAGCTGTAGTCGTTTCGGCTAATGCGGCTAGATCAGTTTTTACTTTGTTTCCTCTACGTAAAGATACTTTAGTTGTCTTCTGAGTTTCTGGGGATATCACTGCGATTATCGTGTTTGGGTTGCGGTGTTGCAGTTCGGTGGCTATTTGGCTGGTTATGTTGAATTTTGGTTTTATGGAGTAGAATGCTAATCGAGAGTCCATGTGGAATTCGGCTTCAGAAGCGAAGTCCGCTAAGTACTTGTTTAGTTCTTCGTCAATCTCCTCTCTAAATCTGTGGAGAAGCTTGGCCTTTGCTGTTTTGCCCTTGAGGAGGGCTGCAGGGTCGTTCATCTCCAATGCTTCGCGTAATGCTTCCACCGCCATTTTGGCTCCGGAAGAGTCTGAGTGTTGGTAGCCAGCGTTTACAAGGTGTCCTATGGTCATTAGAGGAGAACGAAGTGCTGTAGGTTGGTCGATGGTTTTGAAGGGGTAGAGAGAAGGGTAGTGACGCTTCACCTCTCTGAGCAGGTCTTTTCCTTCTTCAGCTCGGTAGTCTGTGACTGTTCCTGCACCGGCCACCCATGATGCGTCGCTGTCCTTGATGTAGTGTTTATGTAGAATGTAAGAGTAGTAGGAGGCTGGGATGTTTCCGAGGCTGAAGTTGAACGGGTTTATGTGAGTGCATTTTGCTGGCCATCTGATAGATTGTGATTGCACATGATGGTCGTAAATTAGCATTTGCGCGTCAAGAAAGCTTAGAAGAGTGTTGATTTTCTTTGCTGAGCTTGTTAGGGCAAGGTCAAGTGAAACTATGGATTTTGGCTTTTGTCTTCGAAGTTTTTCGATGAGCCTGGCTGTGAGTTCAACTGAATGCTTCTCTGGTGAAGCGAAGTTGAAGAAGCCATGGGAGGATTGTTTGGAAACGAGGTTTAGGAGGACTGCGGCAGCACAGCAGCCGTCTGCATCATCGTGGAACAGGAGGAAGGCAGAGTTTTCCTTGAAGATACGTGACAGTACAGTGTCAGATTGTCTGATTATTTCGGTCCAATTTCTCAAGGATAAGTGCCGCCTGTAGCCTGGAGAAGTGAAGCAGGGTGAGTTGATGGGGTTTAAGACTTTATGTAGCCCAGCTGTTCAAGTTTTTTTATGATTTTTGCTGTGTTGCGGTATGAGGAGTCATGTTCTGTGTCTAGTAGAACTTCGGGTTTTATCGGTTCTTCGTAGGGATCTTGGATTCCCGTCATGTTAGTTATTTCTCCGGCGAGGGCTTTTTTGTAGAGGCCTTTTGGGTCTCGTTTTACGCATTCTTTGATGGAGCATTTGAGGTATACTTCGACGAATTTTGG
>CAYGBS010000142.1:2513-2995 GCA_964348215.1 uncultured Candidatus Bathyarchaeia archaeon | reverse complement strand
CCAGTTTGTATCCATCTTGAATCAGTCCAACAAGATGCTCACAGGTTATTCTTACATTTTCAAATTGCTCTTCAGCTGTTCCCTTCTCTCGATGCTTTAATATCGCGTTTCCACCTAGAGCAACTAGCACCTTCTTACTCATATTATCACAAGCGCTATCCTTGTAGCCGGAGATAAAAGAAGAAAGCAAGATTGCTTTTAAAGCCTTTTCGAGAGAAAACAACTACGGATACGTAATGATGATGAACTGTGAAAGAACTAGTCCAATGTATCCTTTGAAATCTTAACGATTAAAGCGTCATCTTCATCAGAAAAGCCATGAGCTTTCTAGCGTAAATACAGCTGACTTCGGCAATAAAGGCTACGTTATATGCATTCCACAGCTTGCTGAGAAACTGTACATTGACTCAACATTACAAAGCCCAAACCTAATAGTTAAAAGACAAAGTCTGCATTCATAAAAGCGGGCATCTCATTTGAAG
>CAYGBS010000142.1:0-2503 GCA_964348215.1 uncultured Candidatus Bathyarchaeia archaeon | reverse complement strand
AGCCATGAGCTTTCTATCGTAAATACAGCTAACCTCGGCAATAAAGGCTACATCGTATGCATTCCGCAGCTTGCTGAGAAACTATGCGTTGACTCACCACTACAACCCAGCCTAATAGTTAAAAGACAAAGTCTGCATTCATAGAAGCGGGCATCTCATTTGAAGACAATCGAGAAAATCAAGAAAAGAGATGGGAGGGTAGTCAAGTTTGATTCCAACAAGATTGCCGAGGCCGCTTGGAAGGCTGCAAAGGCTGTTGGAATGAAGGATAAATCACTTGCTGTAAGACTCGCTGATCAAGTTGTAAAGGAATTAGAGAAGCAGCTTAAGCCAGGCGAGATACCCAGTGTGGAACAAGTTCAAGACCTTGTGGAAAAAACGCTTATACAGAATGGACAGGCTAGCCTGGCGAAGGCCTACATTCTCTATCGACAAAAACGAACCAAGATAAGAAGAATGAAGGGGCTGCTCGGCGTTATAGACGAGCTTAAGCTTCCTTTGAACGCCATCCTAGTGCTGGAACGACGTTATCTCAAAAAAGACAAGGAAGGCAGAGTGATAGAATCCACCAGCCAAATGTTCAAGCGCATCGCGAGAAGCATAGCAGAAGTTGAAAAACAATACGGCAAAAGTGATGCTGAAATAGCAAAGTACGAGAACGAGTTTTACAGTATGATGACAAACCTCGAGTTCATTCCCAACTCCCCCACACTCATGAACGCAGGCACAATGTTCAGACAGCTCAGCGCCTGCTTCGTGCTCCCCATAGAAGACTCAATAGACAGCATATTCGACACGCTGAAGGCAGCCGCAATCATCCACAAAACCGGAGGAGGAACCGGATTCTCCTTCTCCCGTTTAAGGCCCAAAGGAGATGTTGTCAAGACCACAGGCGGCATAGCCTCAGGAGCAATCTCATTCGCAAAAATCTACGACACAGCAACGGAGATAATGAAACAAGGTGGCCGTCGACGAGGCGCTAACATGGGTGTGCTACGCGTTGACCATCCAGAAATCATGGACTTCATCGTTGCAAAGGAAAAGGAAGGAGTACTAAGAAACTTCAACCTCTCAGTGACCGTCACTGACAAGTTCATGAAAGCCGTTGAAGAAGACAGTGACTTTGACCTGATAAATCCGCGAAATGGCGAGAAGATGGAGACCTTAAAGGCTAGGGCAACATGGAACCTTATGGTTATGATGGCTTGGAAGAACGGGGAACCAGGAGTGATTTTCTTAGACACAATGAACAGGCGCAACCCCACACCTCGCTTAGGACAAATAGAATCCACAAACCCCTGCGGCGAGCAACCCCTCCTGCCATATGAATCCTGCAACTTGGGAAGCATTGACGTAAGTAAATTCGTGGCAGACGACGGCAACATGAACTGGAACAGACTGAGGCAAACAGTTAGACTGGCTGTAAGGTTCCTGGACAACGTGGTTGACGCCAATGTCTACACGTTGTCTGAGATAGAAGAAATAACCAAAGGAAACCGGAAAATCGGGTTAGGAGTAATGGGTTTTGCTGACATGCTCATAAAAATGGGTATAAGATACAACACTGAAGAAGGACTCCAAACTGGAGAAAAGCTCATGAAGTTCATAACAGCTGAAGCAAGAATCATGAGCGTTGAGTTAGGTGAAGAAAAAGGAAGTTTTCCAAACTTCCCTGAAAGCATTTGGGAGAAACAATATAAAGCCATGAGAAACGCCACAGTTACAACAGTCGCCCCCACTGGCACCATAAGCATAATTGCCAGTTGCTCACAAGGCATTGAACCGCTTTTCGCGATAGTCTATGTTCGAGAAGTTGCCGAGAGCTTAGGACGCAGTCTCATCGAGGTTAACCCTTTATTTGAAAGAATAGCCTTGAAAGATGGATTCTACGACGAAGCACTCATAAAAAAGATTGCGAAAAAAACATCTATACAAGGTGTTGAAGAAGTCCCAGAACACGTTAGGAACCTCTTCGTCGTAGCTCACGATATAAGCGCTGAATGGCACGTCCGTATGCAAGCAGCATTTCAGAAACATACCGACAATGCCGTATCAAAAACCATTAACTTTCCAAACCGAGCTACACCAGACGACATTGAAAGAGCTTATTGGCTTGCTTACAAATTGGGATGCAAGGGCATAACCGTTTATCGCCACGGCAGCCGAGAAAAGCAGGTTCTGAGACCTATCGAAAGCGAAGGAACTCTCGCAGATTTTAGTTTTGAATGCCCCACCTGCCTCTAGACGGTAGCGATCTCAAATTCTTGTCTGAGATTATCTTCAAAACTTTTCTTGCTATAACCCCTTTCCAAGGAGCCTGTCTCTTGGATCTTCTAATCCTCAATCAGTAACTCTTTCAAACCGAGTTGCTAGGCAGAACTCTCCAACTTCGCAACGCATCACTACAATAGGGTCAGCATCTTAGTGTCTAGTCCTTTCTCCATCATCGCTTCTACCGCCAAAATGAATGCTACTGGAAGGCTCAGTTCCGGTGCTAGATGCA
>CAYGBS010000141.1:883-3001 GCA_964348215.1 uncultured Candidatus Bathyarchaeia archaeon | reverse complement strand
TAGTCTTCTGGGACTTTTTCTGTGGCTGCAACGATGTCGTCCACCCAGAACTCTTGGTTTATTGCTTCTTTTGGACCGTAGTGTTCTATGGTCACAATGGGGTATGGGGTATTGTAGCCCCAAAGGTTGCCGTAGCTGTTCCATTGGGAGTATCCTGATGGGTCCGAGATGAAGTCGGTTTGACTGTACACTAGATTGTTGTTGAACCATGCGTGGACTTCTCCCGTTGCGTCGGTTGCCCATTTCACATGAATTTGCAAGTGAATCCATTGATCCAAATGGTCCAACAATGATACGGGATTCCCACCAACGTAAATATAGTCACTGCTTGAGAGCGCGTCGGATATTGCATCCGTCGGATATTTGGGTCCATCCCACCATGACGCTTTGCTTCCCATGCCGTAGGCAAATTGAAGATAATGGTCATTTCCAGAGTGAATGGCGAATCGTGCGTTTGTCCACCAACGCCATCGATCACCCGACGGGCCAAAAAATGTTTGAAAACCGCCTAACGTTGTCCTATCGTTGTCGTCTGCGTCATTCCACGTGTCAAAATACACCCACCAGCTAATGTAATAGTCCTTCTGGTCAATGGAACTGTATTCGCGCAGTTCAATCCTTCTATCCGCATCGTTTTTTGCATCACTCGTACCGTCCTCCTGCCAAAACCACACCGAACTAGTTCCTGATCGAACATGGGTGGTGCTGACTTCAACATCGCCTCGTCCCTCACTCGACCCGGGATATGGACCAACAACATCCCAAGGCGGGTCAAGCACCCCCAATTCTGCACCGTACTCGAAAGAGATGGAATCTGGAAAATCTGAAACCGCCCGTGCCTTTAAGACATAAAGATCAGAAAATGCAAAGAAAAAGGTCGAAACCAACAAGAAGACCAGAAGTCTGCGAAACCGCAGTTTACTTGTCATCGTTTAGTTCACCTGAATCCAACTCGGAATACATCCTTGTGTAGGTGTACATTTTGCGTTTGCTGCACCTTATGCGCGCGTGCGTATTTTAAATTTCTGATGAACAATATTAGTGAAGAATGTTCTATGTCGTGCTTGTGCATTACTGGCGATAGAGAGATTTGGCGTAGGTCGTTTAATCCCAAGAACACTGAAATTCCAAGACCATTGCGCGCAGGATATGTGCATCCTTGGCAGGTCCAGAGCATATTTATATCAACTCCAATCGATCGGTCTGTTATTATGTCAAGCATCTTTCATCACTTCATGACTTTTGATAGGACATATTTTCTTTTGCCTGAAGCCGAAACTGGAATCTGATCAACAATCTCTATATCAAAGATAATGTCTCCCAAGTGCTTTTTCACAAGATGCTTGAATGATTCTACAGCTTGGGGGCTTGGTTCTTTCTGGCTTTGGACTCTCAAGATAATGTGGTCTAGTTTTTCTTGGACTACTTGAAATTGAATTATCCCATATCTAGGTATCCATTCCAGATCTTCCAAAGCAATAACAAAAAACCCTCCGAACAAGGTGTTTCCGTTTGGAAGTGGGATCATATCGATCTTCCGACCTACAATTGAGTCCATCAATGGAAGATCTCTGCCACAAGAACAAGATTCCTCTCTTCGGATACCTAAATCCTCAGTATCGTACCTGATTAACGGCATTCCGTAGTTCTCCAGACACGTAACAATGATCCTGCCTGTTTCTCCTTCAGATACAGGACTGTCATCTTCAACATCTAGAAAATCTATGTGAACCCTTTCAATCGGAATATGCAAGCCCATATGCTCTTTACATTCGAAACCAAGCGAATTCACTTCGGTAGATCCATATTGATCAAAAACTTCGCAGTTGAAGGCCTTCTCGATTTCACTTCTTTGGTAACTCTGAAGCGGTTCAGCAGTCGTTGAAATTGCGTTTAGGTCAAACTTCAGATTAGTACGCTTTTGATTAACGTAATTCGCTAGAAGATGAATCGGAGAAACGTATCCTCGCATAAAGGTGGGCTTCGTGGTGTTCAATCGGTCTATGATTTTTTCTATCCTTCTTTCACGTGGAGCCATGCCAGTTCCAAAGGGGGTGCCTTCAATTTTCACCCAGCTTAAAGGGAAAGACTGCACTTTTGCCTCTTTCAGATACTTCT
>CAYGBS010000141.1:0-873 GCA_964348215.1 uncultured Candidatus Bathyarchaeia archaeon | reverse complement strand
ACTTTCAAAGTTGCATATCTTGAAGCGACTAGGCACCTACCCCAAACTACAGCCGACTTTTCACCAATTCGGTATCCACACCAGCCTAGTCCCCGGTACAAGCTTGCTTGTGCAGAACTCAATTCGTTTTTGTCGAGATATATTATCAGTGGGTGTCCAGTGGTTCCACCCGTTTGGCACTTGAGCAAAGAACTCTTTGTCTTCGTGGCAATTAGATCATCGAGATGTAACCTCACATGTTCATGAGTTAATACAGGAATTTTATTTAGATCTTCTGAATTCTTGATATCTCCTGGCCTGAGATTCTTGTCTTTGAGAGTTCTTCGATAGTAACGTACGTTATTGAACGCGTAATGTATCAGTCTTCTTATTTTATCCTCTTGGAATTCTTTCAATCTTTGAGAATTCCATCTCTGAGATTTATTATACAAGTTTAGATAGTTTAGCACAGACAACCTGCTTGTGATGTCGACTAGCGGAAACCCTACATTTCTTGCTAGATTCTCCCTTAAACGCACATTCAGTCACCCTCCTCAGCGCGCACGCGAAGATGTATTACCTGATTGACTAGATGAACAGAACAATTACGCACCCAAAAGTAACGATCGAAGATTCAGGTCAACGCAACATGCCTACACCGAACTTCCATCCACGGCAGCTTTTCTAGATATTTCACTCGCACAAAAGTGAAAGAGGAGAAAGGAAAAGAATTTATATGTACGGATGAATATTGTATATTAAGTGTCTTGATATGCGATATAGACCCACCGTATACATCTTGATATTGCTTCTTGGTGTGACTGCTTCAATCACGTCGGCACATTCAAGTCTTCAGCGAGAGTCAGTCATCTCAAATCAGGGAATGATACATGT
>CAYGBS010000140.1:0-3129 GCA_964348215.1 uncultured Candidatus Bathyarchaeia archaeon | reverse complement strand
CCATGAAAGTTACTCCATCCTGCAGAGCCCAACCAGCTGGAGGATTCGAAACAGCGATTAAAGGGCCAGTGTTGTCAAGAATCAGTGTCGAATGTTGTGTTAGTTCGACATTTCCGGCGTTGTCTGTACTATTGTATTCGATGTGGTATGCACGATCCGGCCCCTCAATATGGAAAGATACGGGAGGCACATCTTCTATCCATTCACCGTCATACCTGTAACCGGTTATTGCTACTCCCGATCCTGTATCAGTGTTATCTATGGCATCAAGTGTGAGGGTGGTGGATGACCTGATGTAGATATTGTCAAGTGCATCAGTATATCTTGGAGAACCAATATCCAACGAAGTGGTTGGTGGTGTTGTATCATGAGGAACTGGAGGGGTGTACGTCGAAACCCAAATGACAAAAGGCTCGTCCGGGGAGTTTATTGTTTTTCCGTAGACTTTAACTGTCCATGTTCCTTCTTGGGGAGCGAGAATTATGACCCACTCTGGCTTCGTAGAAGCTCCAGAATATACAACATCCAGATCCCAGAAGAAATCAACTTCGTTTCCATCGGGACGCACCAGAATCATATCCAAGTCAGACCCAGGCCAGTTCATCGTGACTCTAACGAATGCGGTTATTGGAGCAACGTTGAATGTCCCGGCAACAACTGTCTGACCTTCGTAAACCATACCAGAAAACTCGCCTTCTGGTATCCACCCTGTCGCTTCTAACGAAAACCTGAGGAATATGTTTTGAAGTTCGTACAAAGACGGGGCATAGAGATATTTTCCTCCGGTTTCGCTAGCCATCCACCTTAGTAAACTTTCGCTTACATCCCCAAGTCCGATAGTGTATATGGGTATCTTCAAGTTCTTACATTCAGCTACGTATTGGTTTGGATGCGGAAACGTGTTGTGCTTTCCATCTGACATGAATATCATAACCCACGCGTGCTCTTCAGACCCCATCGTCTTCAACTCGTTGAGCGCAAGAGACAGTCCAGCCCCGAAGGATGTCATTCCTCCAGCACTGATTCTTTGAATCTGCGTCTTCGCGTATTCGAAATCCCCTGTCAAATGCACGTTTACACTTGCAGAGCTGGAAAATGAAACAACAGCTACTCTGTCCACAGACATAAGTGAATCTACAACAGCGATAGCTGAATTCCTAGCGGCTATTATCTTGGACCCGCTCATACTTCCAGATCTATCAAGTATTAGGATAAGATCCATCGGAACGAAAGCAAATCCTGAATGGAATGTTCTCGTATGTGTATTGATTATAGCCTCTTTGGCCCACCAAAGCCATCCTTCTCTATGCCATAAGACAAAAGTCAACTCTTCGTCTACATGGAAACCATCTGGTATCACCGTAAACCAAATAGTTTCTGACTCACCTGGGTCCAATTTCACTGTCTTTGTGTTGTCAAAGTCCCATCTCTCCAACTCCAATGTACCCCAATAGTCAATTACTTCCCAGAGACTTGGGTTCACGCTCACAATCAGTTCTCGTTCAGGTGTACCGACCGGATCGTTGTTCTGCACCGTGACGTATACCTTCTCCTTTGAAGAAACGTCATAGTCGTGACCTTCACTATAGACCTCTGTGATTCCAGCAGAAATTGTGGGGATGCCCAGCTCATGAAGCTGTTTTAGCAATGGTTCTCCTACAAGTTCATTTGTCAATATTTCAGCAGCTGCCCCAGCAGCTCGCCCCAGTAACTCTCCGCCAAAATATCCCCCTGCCAAGTACCCAACAGCCGCTCCGACTACGGGAGCAGGAGGGAATGCGGCTGCGAAGGAGGCACCCATTGCTGCCCCAACGCTCAAGCCGATAGATTTTCCGATTTCACTTCCTATGAACTTTCCTACGATTTCTGCAAAATCGGTCACCAGTCCTCCGAATTCGACTTTCTGAACTTCATGCTCCTTGATTTCTTGAACTACATTTTTGTCCGTGTCATCTAAAGAGGGTAGTGGCAACGCATCTATTTCTTCTGAGATGACCCAATGGTTGTACATTGCATCGAGGCAGTCCCATACGGATATAAGTATGGCAAATGGGCTTGTCTCTCCGACTTTGAGTTTTATCTGCATCACATTCGAAACTTCTTCCCAATCAACGGAGTGGAGAGTCTCACCGAAACTCCTTGCTTCAACAAAGCTTTTGACTTCCGTTACGGACTTGAATTCAGCTTGCGATTCTCCAATCTTAAGTGATACATCGGTAAGGTGGCTTTCAAAAGAGCTGACCATTGTTGTAACCTCACCGTCAGATGCCATTTTGAGAAAGGCTAAGACACCAAACATGCTTTCCGTGTTGACTGAGTATTGCATGTCCCAAACCTCAAGAAGGCTAATCAACGTGCTCGCTGCTAACTGCGGATCCAAAATCGAGTTCAGGATATTCGTGTCCTTGTTCTGGTCACGGATCAAATCCACAGTTTTACTCGTCTGGAAGAAAAGTTGATACTTCTCTTCATCTTTTGGGTACAACCAATCGAAATCGGATGTGACTGGATTCCAGCTTTGCTCGATGTAGTTTAACATATCCGAAATTTCCATGTCCCAAGATTCGTGATTTTCAGGAACTTGCCCATTCACAAATGTAATCGTCAGAAGTGGAAATGTCACTAGGAAAATCAGTAGAATACCACATGGTGATGAGAATCTTTTCCTCATTGCTTTTTTCTCCTTCTCTTCTCAAGAATTTCAATCATATTTGGCATCCATGTATAAATATCTTATGAAAGCATCTTCTATGAGTCTAAACCTCACATGTGTGGGTAGCAATTGTATCAATTGACACATATTGAGACTTCCACGCACGCGCCCAATCGTGTTCTTATTTGGAGGTGTCATGACTTTCACCGAGAATCTGCATTGATTATTCAATAATTGGTTACGAATTATGTCAATAGGGGGGTACTATCAGCTTTCGCGAGAAACTGCAGTTGAAGAGGGGCAATAGGACACACGATGGTTTCCTTTCCTCTATTCCTGTTTCTGTGTCTCCAACATGGCAAAAATGTCAATGTGCCTCTCCTCCTCGTGCGTTTCCTTTCGTTCAACCTTAGGTTTGGGCGAAGGATGAACTTCCACCGTTTCTTTTCTTCCCTTAGGAATGTTTTTGATTCCCA
>CAYGBS010000139.1:2219-3137 GCA_964348215.1 uncultured Candidatus Bathyarchaeia archaeon | reverse complement strand
CCTTCTGCGTCTTCTTCTCCCCACCCATCAGACAAGCAATATACAAAGCCGCCGCTGCTAGGCCCATAGGGTCCTTTCCTGCAGCAGCCCGCTTCCTCTTCGCATCCCGCAGAATCTTGATCGCAACACCCTGAGTCTGTCCACTTATCCCAGTGCGCTCCGCAATCTTCGAAACATAAGTCAACGGATCAGCAATAGGCATCTTAACATCCAACTCCCGCAGCAGCAGCCTGTAACACCGCGCCACATCCTTCTTATCCACCAAACTAGCCTCAGAAACCTCCCGCAAGGTCCTTGGTGTCCCAGTCCTGCGGCAAGCCGCATACAATGAAGCAGCCGCGATTGCGGCGATAGACCTCCCGCGCACCAAGCCTTTATCCAACGCTTTACGATAGATCACAGCCGCCTTCTCTTTCACCGAAGCTGGAAGATACACCTTATCTGACAACCGATCCAGCTCAGCCATAGCCTGCGCCAGGTTCCTGTCAACACTTGAATGGACACGCGATCTTATCTGCCACTTCCTTAACCGCCACATCTTCAGCCGCGTGGAAAGCTGCAGCTTACGTCCGAAAGCATCCCTGTCAACTCTGCCGATCGCTGTCGATAAGCCTTTGTCATGAACAGAATACGAAGTGGGTACTCCGACCCTGCTACGGGAGGCCTTCTCCTCCTGTGTGAAAGCCCGCCACTCGGGACCTTTGTCCATCATCTGCTCTCGCAGAACAAGACCACAATCACCGCAAACAGTCTCCCCAGTGTCCGAGTCATGAACAAGATTTGAACTACCGCACTCTGGACACTTATCGGTTAAGCGCTGACGCGCCATAGACTTCTTACTCACTCTGGCACCCCTTTACGTATACTGGGCGTAAACCAGTCACAACCATTAAGTTCCTCATCACGGAGTTCGGAATA
>CAYGBS010000139.1:0-2209 GCA_964348215.1 uncultured Candidatus Bathyarchaeia archaeon | reverse complement strand
ACGCCCGCCACTCCGGACCCTTATCCATCATCTGCTCACGCAACACGAGACCGCAGTCCCCACAGATGGTTTCTCCACTATCGTAGTCGTGAATCAGATTCTGGCTACTGCACTCGGGACACTTGTCCGTCAACCGCTGACGGGCCATCGACTTCCTGCTCAACAGAGTTTCTCCTACCCACTAGGATGGCGAAGACCGGTCACAACTATTTCGTTCCTCATCTCACACGTCGGAAGTAAAAAATCGTCCATCTGGCCGCCGTAGTAAAGCCTTAGGACAGGTTTTAATATATAAATCTTTCGACTCTGCATTCCAGATTAACAAAGCTGAAACAGAAGAGGTATTCCCCGTTAAGAATAATACTTCAAAACAGAAGTGACATCAATCATCTCAGCCCCAATTAAGCTTATTAACAGCGACAAATTTCCTGATTGTCATAAAGCCCGGTGGTGTAGCGGTCAAGCATGACGGGCTCTGGACCCGTTGACGAGAGTTCGAATCTCTCCCGGGCTACCATTGAACCCTAGTCAGGTCGAGGTTTAAATTTTCGGAATTCTGATTTCGTCTCAGATAAACGTTATTATGAGGTAAAGGCAAAATCTTGTGGAGAGAGATGACGCTTGATAGCAAGTACTCACTATCGGTGGGGCAAGAGACGTATACACGTTGTGATAAGACCAGTAACCACCGAGAACTTTAAAGACCTGCCAAATTTTCGTTTATTTCCTTTCAGTTGCAAATACTGTACTTATTGGGAATCTCGAGAATTTAATGACAAAACCAAAAAAGAAGATGCTGAAGAAACAAAGCAAAAATGGCTTACAAGCGTCGGAAAAGAATTTGGTAATTGCGCTTTTATTGTTTACGTTGATAAGACTCCCGTGGGTTTTACTCTATTCGCACCAGCTAAGTATTTTCCAACTCTTTCAAAATATGCAAGAATAGGGGCTCCATCTAAGGATGCTGTGTTCTTAGCTTGCTTATACATAGCTAGAAGAGAACTATGGAAAAAAGGAATAGGTAAGAAATTACTTGAAAGAGTTATTAGTCATTTGAGAGACCGTGTCTACGAGGCGATAGAAACCTTCGCCCGCTTTAGAGATACCCAACCTAGCGAAATTGGAGATTGGTTAGGTTCAGCAGAATTCTTCCTGAAAATGCATTTCGCTTTGAAGAACCAAAAAGACGAAATTGCCTTATTACGAAGGGAACTCAAGCCAGTAGTCTTGAAGCAGCTTTGAACCTCTTGGGTTTCTTAATGACTTTAAGCATTCTTTCTTTTAGCACCAGTTTGTGTATGGAATTAATAAGATAGTTTTTGGTCACAAATACTACATCCTTTGCGTCTTCAAGAATTGCATGGACGAATTTTTGTGCTTTGCTGTCTATTTTTCCTTCGTAAATAAGCACAATGGAGTTTGCTTTTACTTGAGGCATGTACTGATGATACAAGAATACTTCTTTAGATACTCCTTTTTGTGTCCTCAGTGGGGAATGCCATTCGCCGCTACTCTTGCATTCTACAATGCATTCTATTCCGTTTACAATCAAAATGTCTGGGTTGTTTTCAAAGAAGCGAGTGACGTGCGACTTTCTGCACCGATCAGCGAGTTGCCCTTGATATTTAATTGCGTTCATATCCAATAGTCTCAAAAGAATGGAGACATCCTTCTCGAAGTCACTTCTATACTGACTTAAAACACCAACGGATGGTATCAAAGTCTTTAACTTTTGCCAAGATCGGGTCTTCTGAGATGGAGGTACTCTCGGAAAATGAACCTGTTAGGGCTGCTTTAACCGCTAGATGTTCTCTTTGCAGACTGAACCGAAGCTGATCGATAAAGCCTTTTTCCATATATTGTTGAACTGTCGGTAGCCTATTCTGAACAGTTTGTTTTTGCTGTCAGTTCTAGTTGCCAAATACTTCTTCAGATATTATTCGCATTCGCTGTTGTAGAATGTTACTCCAGCTCTCTTGGTTCTAGTGTTGTGCTTGGCTTTGACACATCTCATTCTGAAGTCAACATCGTCCACAGTCAAGTTCAAAACTTCAGAACGTCTCAAACCAGTTGTGGCAAAGAACAAGAATTCTCATTCAACGCCTGTCTTTTCCATATCTGCAAGCCTTTTGACACTCTGTGCACATTATGTGAGAGTTTTTCGTAAGAGAGGGCTCATACTTCTTCCAAAAATCATGATACTTCGGGT
>CAYGBS010000138.1:0-3141 GCA_964348215.1 uncultured Candidatus Bathyarchaeia archaeon | reverse complement strand
AACAAATGAAATCCGCAAGTTTGACGTGATTAGCATCGCTACCAGACAATATGAAGATGCGGCCGTGAGAGATGTGTTGTCTGTTTCCAAAATGATCAGAAGAGCGGGAGTTTACACAATTGTAGTGAACACAAATCCTCACTTCTTCGGGCGAGAAACATATGGATTTGCCGTAACTGAGTTTATAGCCTCAAGGACAAAGGGCAGATTGCATGTGGTTGGAAGAGCAGTACGCAGTGAGGAACTCGTACAAAGTATAGTCAACCAGCTAGCTGAAGACCAACGGCTGATCGCCCACGAGGCGTCGCTCTACCCAAAGTTTGCTTAATTGGCCGAGAGTTGCTTTTGTCTATGCTGTACTAGAAGCAAGTCTATTGCTTTCTTTCTTTTATGATGAAAGTATCTTCTTTTCCAGCGATCACGCGAAACTGTTCCTTCAACTCTGCTCGATGAAGGAACTTTCGAAGAACAGTTCGAATGTAGCTCTTCGGAGGCCGTTTTTTGTCCTCGTAGTTTATGTTGATCTCGCTCCCCGCAACGTTTATTTTTGCGTCTACTTGGCCCTTCAAATATTCGACAAGATCATTTACGTTTTCACCGTTCTTGCTTCGAAGTTCAGAAATTTTGATTTCAAAGGTTGACATGTTCGTCTACTCTCTTGGAGCTCACTATTAAACGGTTCAGAGCTTTATTTCTCTCAGGTCTATGGTTTCATCAGTTGCAGATCCTGTTGAAATCAATGTGACCGGAACCTTAAGTCTTGTCTCGATATTCGAGATGAAATCCGTAGCTTGGGCGCTCAACTCTTCATAATGTCTAACGCCGCGGCACTCCGGGTAAAGTCTGTCTATGCACGTCAGCGCGATTTGGGTTGCGCTATTCAATTTTAGGGTTTTTCGTGCTATTCCGAAGTCGAAGCGTCCAACTCTCCTTATTCCACCAGGTTGCTGGTACACGATAGCCGTCTCGGCTTCTTCCAAGCCAAGTTGCCTAATCTCTTCAGCTGAGTACTCGTTTGCCATTGGTCCTGGGCTGGCTCGGGTTACATAGGACTTGAAGGCAACGACGACATCGTTGATCCTTAAAGGTCCTATTCCCGCGTCTGCAGCAAGTGTGCCAGCTGTCGTATCTTTCGATGTTACGTAAGGATATGTACCGTGGAACAGGGAGAGACAGCGGCCTTGTGTTCCCTCAATTAGCACGTTACCGCCCCTGTCTAAGACATCATTTAGCTCATCTGAGACATCTGTCAGGAATGGCTGGAGTTCGTCGATATCCTCTGCGATCTTAAGAATTCTATTTGCTCTGTCGGCATTAGCTGGTCCACAACCCATTCCCATCGTCCTTATCTTGCCTGTGAAGTGCTCCGATGAATGCTCGGCTTCTATGTGTTTCTCGTCGATTATACCGCATTTTCTGTCGATCCAAATTCTCTCTTGTGTTTGTGTCTTCTCAACCTCTTCAAGGAATATTTTAGGGTTAACCAGCACTCCTGCTCCAATGAATAGTTTCGCGCTTTCGCATACACATGCGCAGGTGATTTGTCTGAGATCATATCTTTTCCCTTTGAAGATGAAACAATGATCCGCGTTGGATCCAACTCCGGTCCTTGCGGCGGCATCTGGGTTGTCAGTTGAACTGAGGTAGGAGACAACTTTTCCTTTCCCTTCGTCACCCCAGAAACCGCCACAGACTATTGTGCAGGACACAATTTACCCCCATAGCTCTTTCAACGTGAACGTTGTTTTTATTCTTAAATTTTGTCGTTGGGGTACTGTCAAAATTGTCAATATTTCAGAAGTGCACTCTGTAACTCTCTCTACACCCCGCTTTTTTCTTTGAACCATATCGACTATGTAATCAGTGGGATTCTCTTTCAATCCCAGCGCCTAGAGCAATGATGAGCGAAGCCTCTTTCTGCCTTAAACCTTGCCAAATTTTTCTCTTCTATCCACGATCTCCCATGCGTCTGGTCCTGTTCCGATCAGTGTCACAGGCAGTTTGGTTTCTTTTTCGATCTCTTCGATGAAACTCTTTGCTTTTTGTGAGAGTTCTTCGTATGACTTCACTGCTTTGCACTCTGGGAACAACACATCGATCTTCGTTACGGCTGCTTGCGTAGCTCCATTCAGCATGATCGCTCTCCTTGCCAACTCAAAATTGAAGGGTGCTGCTCTCCTTCTTCTTCCGGTTACTGCAGCAATTTCAGCCCAATTCCTCTTCTCAGCTTCTTCCCATGACAATTCATTTGGAAGCGGACCCGCACCAACTCGGGTTGTGTACGATTTGAATACGATGATTACCTCATTGACTTTTGTCGGCCCGACCCCCACGTCTGAGCATGCGGCTGAAGCGGTCACGTCCTTTGAGGTGCAGTAGGGATAGGTCCCATGATACAGAGAAAGATAGGTTCCTTGGGTTCCTTCGATTAAAACTTTCTTTCCTTCAACTATCGCTTCATTTATCTCGAGCGGGACATCTGTCAAAAATCTCTCAAGTTCAGGTGTATCACGGGCAAGTTTGACCATTCGCAGCGCTCTTTCGGCATTGCATGGTCCAGTACCTGTACCTGTTGTTTTTATTTTTTCGGCGAGATGTCCCGATTTATCTGCGCTAATATGTTTGGATTCGATGATCGCGCATTGAGGATCAATGCCAATCCTCCTTTCAGAGTTGGTTAACCGTATCTCTTGAAGGAGGATTTCTGGATTTAGGAGAACACCGGGACCTACCAACAAACGGCATTTGTCGCAGACAAAAGCGCTGGGTAGCATCCGCATCTTGTACTTTTTGCCGTTGTAGACTACGGTGTGGCCTGCATTAGGACCCACGCCAGCTCTTACTGCTACTGCTGTTCTGTCTTTCAACGATAAATATGAACTGACCTTGCCTTTGCCAGTGTCGCCAAAGAAACCACAAATCAAAACTGTGCAAAGCATTCTATCCCCTTCAGCTGTTCTAGACTGTCATGGTTCTTCGACCGGAAGAAGTACCAGAGTTTCGGCTTCGTAGGGATTTTGCCGCTTGAAGGATGAAATCTTTGGCCGCCTAGGTCGAATGCCTAAGAGGGGACGACTCAATCGAAACGCCCAAACACTAGGTAAACATGCAAGATTTTGATGCTTACAGGCAGCGCTAGCG
>CAYGBS010000137.1:0-3170 GCA_964348215.1 uncultured Candidatus Bathyarchaeia archaeon | reverse complement strand
TTCAAGTTCCGCTTCATCTGTTCCTCATCGACTCGCAAGTTAGTTAACACTCTTATCATCAGATGCAACATGTAGTCAACCAAAACGCAAGCCTCTGGAATTATGAAGCGCTCAGCTGAAGACTGAGTCAAATCTCTCTCATGCCAAGTCACAACGTTCTCAAGCGCCGGTGCCGCCAAGCTCCTCACAACCTTCGCCAATCCACAGATCCTCTCACAGATCTCAGGGTTACGCTTATGAGACATAGTGGAGCTACCGACCTGCTTCTCATACTCGAAAGATTCAAACAGCTCCGCAATCTCAGGCCGCTGAAGCTCCCGAATCTCAGTAGCGATATTGTCTAGTGAAGACGCAATTAGACCAAGAAGACAGACAAACTCTGCATGACGATCACGCTGCACAATCTGAGTCGAAATATCAGCATGCTTAACGCCAAGCCTCTTCATCACAAGCTCCTGAACTCTAACGGCATGGGGACCTAAACCCGCCTGAGTCCCCACAGCACCTGTAACCTTCCCAACAAGCAATCGCTCACTACACTGCCTCAACCGTTCAATGTTTCTAGCATTTTCCCGCATCCACACTGCAAACTTAAAACCCAAAGTTATCGGCAAAGCATGTTGACCATGTGTCCTTCCCATCATAATCGTCCTCTTATGCTTCTCCGCCCTTCCCACCAAAACCTCCTCCAAGCCGCTTAACCTCTGCATGATCAGTCTGACCGCATCCTTCAGCAGAAGCGCCTTCGCCGTGTCCACGATATCGTAGCTTGTTGCACCCAAATGAACGTAGCCACCGCTTGACCCGCACTGCTCAGCTAAAGCTTTAACGATTGAAGCCACGTCATGTTTAATCTCACGTTCGATAGCCTTTACACGTTCAAGCTTGACATGTCGGGTTGACGCCTTCTTCACAATTGTCTCCGCGTCTTTTCGCGGAATATTACCCACTTCACCGTGTGCCCACGCTAGAGCAGCTTCAACATCTAACATCCGCTGAAGCCGACTCTCTTCCTCGAAAAGCTCCCTCATCTCTCTGGTTCCATACCGCTCAGTATCTATCGGGAGAATTGGCATCCACCTACCCCTAAACATCTTAATAGAAGACTGCTTAAAGATTAGGCTTTCTAACTACTCCAGCAATAGAGGAAGACAAATGGGCGCCTTGATCGCCGCTGTGGAAAGAAAAGGCAAAGACATTTCAGAGACAGCTGTCAAAATGCTTCAAGCGCTAAGACACAGAGGAGCTGACGCCTCTGGACTCGCTTCAACCCGCGGGGTCACAATAAGAGAATCCTTGGAAGAACTGCAGAAAGAACAATTAGACTCCAATGTTCTCATAGGCCACAACTTCGCCAGAATACTACCCAGAGACATAGCTCAACCACTGCAGACCCGAGGTTTCTCGCTCGTTTTCAACGGCCGCCTGTTTCCCACACCTAGAAAGAGCGAAGCAGAGTTCATGGTTGAAAAGCTTGCAAACGTTGAAGACAAATCAGGATACATTATTCGAAGGTTTAACGGCGACTACGCCTTTGCCATCGCAAGAGAGGGTAGAATAGCGGCAGGAAGAGATTCTGTCGGGGCGTGTCCGCTGTACTTTGGTGAAAACAGGGACCTTTGCGCCGTAGCTTCAGAACGGAAAGCCCTCTGGAAAATAGGCATAACAAAGGTCAAATCATTTCCTCCCGGGAAGTCGGCTGAAATAAATGCGAAAGGATTCTCCTTCAAAACGGTTAAAACCATAACCCAGCCGGCTTCACAAAGGTTAGGCATGGAAACTGCTGCTCAACACCTTAAACAAGCCATGCTAAAATCAACAAAAGCCCGCGTCTCAGATGTTGAGAAGGTTGCAGTAGCCTTTTCTGGAGGCATTGACAGCAGTATCACCGCCTTTCTAAGCAAACTGTGCGATGTTGATGTTCACCTAGTCTGCGTAGCGCTAGAGAACCAAAAGGAAACAGCTTTTGCTGAGCGAGCTGCAGAAGCCCTAGACCTGCCTTTTCACTATGCTGAATACTCATTCGGCGATGTAGAAGAAACATTTCCAAGAGTTCTATGGCTAATTGAAGAAGCAGACCCCGTGAACGTAGCCATCGCAACACCTATTTTTTGGGCTGCTGAACAAGCAGCCAAACTCGGCTTCCGCGTCCTGTTGGCTGGGCAAGGAGGAGACGAGCTTTTCGCGGGCTACCACCGTTATATTGAAGACTACAGAAGACACGGTTCAGCTGGTTTGCAGACAAGGCTCTATCAAGATGTAGCTTCGTCCTACGAAACGAACTTCCAAAGAGACAACAAAGTATGTGCTTATCATCAAGTTGAACTGAGAATGCCCTTTGCCGACTGGGATGTGATCCAGCTAGCCTTGAGTCTTCCAGCTGAATTGAAAATCGCCTCGTCGACAGATCCCCTGCGAAAAAGGGTGCTGAGAAAGACAGCGAAAGAGCTTGGAATGCCGAAATTCATCACAGAAAAACCCAAGAAGGCCATCCAATATACAACAGGAGTCAACCAAGCCCTGAGAAAACTTGCGAAAAGAGAAAGCCTGACTCTGCGAGAATACGTGGAGAAAGCCTTCTTGAAAACGTACGAGATGCTGGGATAAAAGTGGCAAAAACAGCTATAATCTTCACACCCAAATATTATGAACACAACACTGGGCAAGCCCATCCGGAAACCTCAGAACGGCTACGCGTAATCCTTAGTGAAATGGAAAAACTCAATCTCTTTTCTGCTTCGGGCAAATGTAAATTAGTTAAACCAAGCTTAGCACGCATAGAAGATTTGGAACTTGTCCACGACTTGGAACACATTCAACTGGTGGAACGCACCTGCGAGCATGGCGGAGGCCTGCTTGACCTGGGGGACACCGTGGTCTCTCCTGAAAGCTTCGAAGTAGCCCGCTACGCTGTTGGAGGAGCAATAAAGTCAGTAGACCTAGTCTTAGGTCGAAAAGCTAAAAACGCCTTTGCTCTGGTACGCCCACCTGGGCATCATGCAGGGCCATACTACGCTGCTGGCTTCTGCGTATTCAACAATGTAGCTATCGCTGCAGCCCACCTAATCGAAAGGCTTCATCTTCAACGAGTTCTGATTCTAGACATAGACGCCCATCACGGGAACGGAACGCAGGAAATCTTTTACGATACTGACAAGGTTCTCTACATA
>CAYGBS010000136.1:0-3236 GCA_964348215.1 uncultured Candidatus Bathyarchaeia archaeon | reverse complement strand
GCTGCGGCTTCTGGGTCAGGATAATTATAGAATGATTGAGCAAGCAGAGCAACTGCAGGGACGTTGCGTTCGGCACAATAACGCATGATTAAGGCTTGGGGACCTACCATGTAGCCTTCTTTTAAAACTTTGACCCCTTTTTCCTCTAGTAGGTTAAGCACGTCAAGACTTGATGCAGAACCAAATACTTTAGGCTCATCGATATCTTGACGGTTCTGCACAGGTATCCCTCCTATGGGAACCAGCATCTTGACATTTTTCGATGTCGTCCAATCTATGAAACTTCGTATTAAGCGTTGTACACCTTTTGCCGGTAGTGCCGTTTCCGCAATTGTAACAAGTAAATCGTCTTTTCCAAATATCCGCATAGGTGAATATGGTAATCCTTTGTGTAACACCACAACTGGCGGCAACAAATCTGAGTCGACGTATGCCATTTCCTCCAGTTCAAGTTGAGATATAGTATGTGATGAAGCTAGCACTCCAACAAGACCTACGTCTGGAAATCCGCAGAGCATTGTAGCTCCAGAAGGAATAGATTTTCTTTCAACGAATTTTATAGGAATTGCCAAGGATCTTTCCCTCTGATCCCTTTAGTCATTAAGGCTTTCCAAAAAAGGTTGCGGTAAAATCCAAATGCTATTTAAGCACGCGCTGAATCTTAAGGAAAGTGAGAAGCAATGGTACTGGAACGTCTCGGCTCATCTATTTATGGCGCCTTGAAAAAGGTTTTCAAGGCCGCTGTTGTGGACGAAGCCATAGTCAAGGAGCTCGTTCGTGATATTCAACGAGCGCTTTTGCAGGCTGACGTAAACGTAAAGCTGGTTCTCAGAATATCAAAGCGAATCGAAGATCGGGCTTTGAAAGAAGAGCTTCCACCTGGGATTTCCCGAAAAGAGCATGTGGTGAAGGTGGTTTATACGGAAATTACCAGTTTTCTCGGAGAAAAATCTGTTCCGTTGAAGATTGAACCGGGGAAACGCCGTACTCTCATGCTTGTTGGTATTCAAGGCTCAGGGAAAACCACCGCCTCAGTCAAGCTTGCCCGATATCTGCAAAAAAGAGGGTTAAAACCTGCGCTAATATGTGTAGACACCTTTAGGCCTGGTGCCTTCGACCAGCTAAAACAGTTGGCCAACCGCATCAACGTTCCCATATACGGCGATGTAAAGTCAAAAAACGCTGTCGACATTGCTAAAAGAGGATTGAAGGAATTCAAAAACCGGGATTTTGTTGTAATTGACACTTCTGGGCGCCATAAGGAGGAGAAAGGGCTCATAGAGGAGATGAAGCAGCTGGAGAAAGCCATCAGGCCAGACGAAGTCGTGCTTGTTATAGACGGCACCATAGGACAGCAAGCCGCGATACAAGCTAAAGCTTTCCACGAAGCCACACCCATAGGCTCAATCTTAGTGACAAAACTCGACGGCTCAGCCCGTGGAGGAGGGGCCCTATCGGCAGTTGCAGCAATAGGATCTCCAATCAAATTCATCAGCACCGGCGAAAAAATCGTCGACCTTGAAGCCTTCGTGCCATCCCGCTTCGTCGGGCGCCTCCTAGGTATGGGAGACTTGGAGAGCCTCATAGAAAAAGTCCGTGAGGCTGAAATCAAGATCCCTGAGAAAAAAGCTAAGCAGATACTAAGCGGCAAATTCACGTTAACAGACATGTACGAGCAATTCGAAACCATGAAAGGTATGGGTACCTTCAGACGCCTCCTAAAAATGCTGCCGGGCATATCTTACAACATACCAGACGAGATGATCGACATGGCTCAAGACAGACTGGAAAAATGGCGAGTCATGATTCAATCAATGACTCCAAAAGAACGTGAAAACCCTAAATCCTTCTCTTCCTCCCGCATACGCCGCGTGGCAAGAGGTTCAGGTACTTCCGAAAAAGAAGTTAAGGAGCTGCTTCGACAATATAGCATGATGCGGCGGATGATGAAACAACTACGACGTAAAAAGCTTCCTTTCTTAACTGGAAAGAAGCTTCCCAAAGGCTTCAGGTAGGCAGCAAAATCAATGGAAATTCTTGAAACAGCCGCGCAGATGCTGGCCAAACAGCCTCTGTGCGACCATTGCTTGGGCAGGCAATTCGCCCTCCTAGGATATGGCATGGAGAATGAAAACCGAGGGAAAGCCATCAAACTACTACTTACTATGCAAGGGCATCAACTTGCCCTTTCAAAGGACGAAGCTGGCGCAGTTCTCTTAGAGACAATTGCGGCAAACGGTTACTTTGATATGGCTCGTGACATTTTAAAACGCTTCAACAAACAGGCACGGACAGAAAGGCCATGCTGCCTTTGTGAAGGGAAATTGGAAAACATTGATGCCCTGGTGGATAGAGCTTCTAAAGAGCTGAAAGCCTATGAGTATGCCACTTTTTTGGTCGGCATAGAACTGCCGCTTGAAGTAGCGGAACGAGAGGACGAGTTTAAAGCTCGCTTCAACGTTACCCATGGCGAAAGCATGAGAAGCCAATTCAGCCGCGACATCGGAAAACGGCTGTGCGAGATAATCGACAAACAAGTTGACTTTGGAAAACCGGACATAGTTGTACTCGTAAATCCCTTCAGCAACCACATCACGCTACAGGTGAATCCCCTCTACATTGCTGGGAAATACAGAAAAGTCACTCGTGGAATTCCTCAGTCGCAGTGGCTGTGCGGGGAGTGTGGCGGAAAGGGCTGTGAAAGGTGCAACTGGACTGGGAAAAAATACCAAGAATCCATTGAAGAGCTCATCGGTATTCCCATGCTGAAAACTGTGGAAGGCAGAGACATCGCTTTTCATGGTGCTGGCAGAGAGGATGTGGATGTGCGCATGCTAGGTTCTGGGCGGCCCTTCGTCTTGGAGGTTAAAGAGCCTAGGAGACGTTACGTTGATTTGCAGAAACTTGAGCAGATGATTAACGAAAGTGCCAAGGGGAAGGTTGAGGTGCACAATCTTCGGTTTGCTGACAAGGATGTTGTCAGGCGGTTTAAGAAGGCAGAGGCAGCGACGAAAGTCTATAGAGCGATAATGGGGTTTGACAGAGATGTTTCTGACAAAGAGCTAGAGAGGATAGAGAAGACGCTTTCTTGTGTCACCGTTAGTCAGCAAACACCCCAACGTGTTCTCCATCGCCGCGCTGATTTGACACGAGAAAAGTACATATATAAGGCAAAGGTAAAGAGGATGTCACCTAACCGCGCAGAAATCAAAATCCGTTGTCAAGGAGGCCTCTAT
>CAYGBS010000135.1:0-3309 GCA_964348215.1 uncultured Candidatus Bathyarchaeia archaeon | reverse complement strand
TCGCACAGTTTCCAGCTCCGACATTTCAAATTTCGCGATTTCTCTGCGAATTTCTTCAAGTCTGGACCGAAGCGTTTTTTCCCGTGATTGTTGTTCTTCAAACTCCTTTTCCAGTTTTTCTTTATCCTCTTTCTCTTCAACGATCCGTGCTTTAGTGTCTTGCATTCTTGGGATGTACGATTGAAACTCTAAAACGGCTTTGCTTACGATGTTTCTTAGTCTTTCCAGTTCTTGAAGGTTCCTTTGCAGTTCTTCAAGTCTTCTCTTTCTTTCTAAGTTCTCTTCTTCAATGTGCTTCAACATGTGTGCTTTGTATTCTTCCGGCAGAGGCTGCAGGCATAGAGGACACTTGCTCTCAGCTGCAAGATTGGATACTCGTGTGTTTGAGGTTTGAGTTTCTTTTCTTGCTGCCTCTTGTTCGGCTCTTATGCTTGTCATCTGTTCATCGAAAGAGGTCAGTTTGTGTTTTAGCCTTTCAACGGTGAAATCGTCAGTTAAGCCGATTTCTTGCAGTTGTTCTTTCTGCTCTTTCCATCTTGCTTCGAAACTTCCTAGGCGCTGTCTCAACTCTTCAACAGCCAGCTTTTTTCCTTCGATTTGATTTACAAGCCTTGCAGACATGTCCTCGGTGTTTGCAATGTTTGTTTGAAGCTCAGCCTCTTTTTTCAAGAGCTCTTCGGTTTGCCTCCTTAACTCCTCGAGGCTTTGAAGTTTATTTGACGCTGTTTGCCATGCTTCCTTTGCTTGTTGCAGCTTATTGTTCAAATCTATGATCTCGTTTTCAAGGACTGAAAAATCGTCAACGGCTCTATGATAATCTGCTTCAAGCTTCTCTATTCCAAGCACGTCAAAGTCCTTCTCATAAGCCTTCTTTTCAACTTCATACTCTCTTTGAACCCCTCGTATGTTGTTCCAAGCCTCTTCATAGTCGCTTAATCCGAAAAGCTGGTCCAATCTCTTCTGTCGTTCTCGAGGAGTCACATCTAGCAATTCCTTAAGATGCTCCTGTCTAACCCACACGACTTCACGGAAGATTTCCTTGTCTAAACCCGTTATGGTTTTCATCTGTTCCGCAACGGCTTCATTCTTCATGTTGGCAATGAGTTTGTCTCCTTCGTAGAAGTTCAGATGTTCCACATCTTGGCCTATCCCCTTACCGCGCCTTTTCAAGGCTCTTTCAATACGGTAGGCTTTGCCGTTTACTAGAAACTCAAGAGCTACCTTTCCAAAGTTCTTCCCCTCCCGTAGGAGGTAATGGTAGCTTCTGGTCAAAGGGTCTCCGAAAAGAGCGAAATCCACAGCGTAGAGTATGCTGGACTTTCCAGTTCCTAAGCCTCCGACGAGGCAGTTAAAGCCTCTCTCAAAGTCTATTCTAGATTTCACGTGGGAACGGATGTTCTCCAATGTTATTGCCTTAATCCGCACTCAGATAGGCCTCCAACTCGTCCTTAACTTTGTCTTCGTCCTTCCGGGTCAGCGGCTCGATGAGGTTCACAGAGAGACGTGAAATCTTCTCAGCTTCATCTCGCGGGTAACGTTCAGAAAAAACTTGAAGAAAATACTCAAAGGCTTTAGTCTTAAGGTCTTTAAGCTCGCCCTCGAAAATTGAGCGAACTACCTCTTCGGGCACCTCCGTTTCTCTCAGCTGGACAATTGGTCGGACTAAGAGCGCCTTTTCAGCGGCATTTCTGATCTGCGCCAAGCTGATCTCGCTTCGACTGGCTTCTGCGGGTAGAATTCCTTTCAGCACAGGAACGATAATAACACCTTCTTCGTCGTTTTCTTTGACCAGGCGAACTGCAGACTCACAAATCTTCGCTGGAATCATCCCGCCGTAATCATGCTCCACGATTACAAAACGTCGAGGGTTCTCCAGCTTTATGTGTTCAATCTCTGCTTTTCCTTTCTCGTTCACCTTAACGTGATAGAAGCCCTTTTTGAGCTTTGCATCATCATAGTAGACCGTCTCTGTAGAACCGCTGTAGGCCAAAATGCCAGATTTGAATCTGCTTCTGAAGGGCTTGTGAACATGCCCCCCTGCATAATAGTTAAAGCCTTCAGGTAGCAGCTCAGGGGGTGCTTCAGCTTCCATTTGAGGTGGTTTGACGCTTGGCAAGTCCAATGCCATGTGGAAAACAAATATGTTAAACAACGCAGCGTCAGGTGATGGCTTGTTCCTCTCATAAAAAAGCGGAAGTTGCTCCTCAGTCTTTCGTCTAGTTCTGAAGTTTGGAACGCCGTAAACGTAGCATTTCTCGTTTCGCCAACATGCCCCTTCATGACGAGGCAGATAGTGCAACATTCCGGCTTCATCTAACGGGTTAAGGATCGTGCCTGTTATCAAGTTTGGTGCAGCGTCATGAGAACCATCAACAACCAAGACTGGAATATCAGCCTCGCGGAGCTTGCTGAAATTTCTTATTGCCGCCTCCAGTGTGACGTTAGTAGGCCTAGCATGGTGAAAGATGTCTCCGCTGATTATGATGAAATCAGGTTTTAACTCGACAGTCTTGTCTACAACCTCCTTGAAGGACTCATTGAAATCTTCACGCCTGACCTCCAAATTATACTGTGTATACCCTAAATGGAGGTCTGCCACGTGAACGAAACTTAAAGGCTTCAACTCTAGGTCTCCTCCTTTCTCAAGCTTTTAGCGGCACTGTCTCTTAAGTGTAAGAGACAGGTGAAAATATTAGCTTGTCCCTAACCTGCAGGTTTCACTGCTCATTGCCAAATCCCAAAATTTATCTTCATTGACCTTACATTAAGATTAGAAATCACTGCTCATTGAGGGAAATATGTGACAGGACGCTTCTTCAAGAAGAAGAAAGAAATGGAAAAACTCAAGCCTGAGGAAGACAAGGAGACAGATCTGGAGAATATTTGCGGCAACGACAAAGAAGCATACAACGCTCTCAGGCATACCATGTTCTACGATCCGAGAAAAGTTAAAGTAACCATGAAAGACGCTGCAAAGAAGGCGGCAGACCTCGAGGAAAAAGGGGACCACGGAAGGGCAAAAACCTGGTACCATGTTGCGGGTGGATTGGCGCTTTGGAAAGATGACGTTAAAAAGGTGCAACAGTACTTCGGCAAATGCGCTGAGTTAGCTCCTGAAGGAGAATATCAAATGATCGCGAAGATTCCGAAAAGAGCAGCTGAGAAGGCGCAGGAGTTCTACAAGAAATTTCTGAAATAGAGCTGCCCAAGTTTCTAGCGGTTAGGTTTATTAACTTTTATTCAGCTTTTTCAGTATGCCGGGGTGGCCGAACGGCTCAGGCGGCAGCCTGCAGAGCTGCTCTATATGGG
>CAYGBS010000134.1:0-3331 GCA_964348215.1 uncultured Candidatus Bathyarchaeia archaeon | reverse complement strand
GCTTTTTTGCTCTCTCCGGAGGGATAAACACCGTAGATAAGGCACCAAAACCAGTTGTAACACCATAAACTACCTTTCGCTCTTTTACAACTTCTTCAAGAAAGTCTCTGCATTTCTTTACTTTTTTCCTCACTCTCTCCGGAATTTCAACTTCAGCTGCGTCCCTCGCTACCGCGACCACATCGTTTAAAGTGAGGTTTTCACCATCAATATACACCTTCATCATGATTCCCTCTTTTAATGTCCTATTCAAGTAGTAGATGTTATTAAATGTAGTAAAGCTTTCACTTTCGTCAAAGAAAATATAAAGGCAAAGAAAGAGGTTTCCGAAAAATCTCTAGGCTCTTGTCTTTATTGTTTTAACATAGGCATCTTGATTCCCTTTATCTTAGCTTTTTTCTCAGCTTTTTTGTAGCCTGCATCGGCGTGTCGAACAATCGCTGTTCCCGGATCCGTAGTTAGGACTCGCACTACTCTTTCTTCAACTTCCTTGGTGCCGTCGGCAACCAGACACATTCCTGCATGAATGCTGTACCCTATTCCTACACCTCCTCCATGATGAACTGAAACCCATGTCGCTCCTGCCACAGCGTTTAAGAGAGCGTTTAAGATGGGCCAGTCTGCAATGGCGTCGCTTCCGTCCAACATGCCTTCGGTTTCCCTGTTTGGTGAGGCAACGCTTCCTCCATCTAAATGATCTCGCCCAATCCAGATGGAACCTGAAAGTTTGCCTTCACGAACCATATCGTTTATGATTTTTCCGAACCTGGCTCTCTCGCCGAAACCCAGCCAACAAACTCGAGCAGGCAAACCTTGAAACGTGACCTGTTGCTTCGCTTTCCTTATCCATCGGCATAACTCTTTGTTGTACGCAAATTCTTTGAGGATAATGTCGTCAAGGGTGTAAATGTCCTCTGGATCACCAAGAAGGGATGTCCATCTAAAGGGGCCACGTCCCTCACAAAACATGGGTCTAATATACCTGCGCACAAAGCCTGGGAAAACGAAAGCTTCTTTGTATCCGCCGTTGAAAGCTTCTTGGCGTATGTTGTTACCATATTCAAAGGTTACAGCTCCCCTCTTCATCATTTCAACCATGGCTTCCACCTGCAGGCACATGCTTTCCCTAGCCTTTTCAACATATGAGGCAGGGTCTTCCTCTCGAAGTTCATCAGCCTCCTCCATGGAGAGCCCAGCTGGGTAATACCCTTTGAGAGGGTCGTGGGCTGCTGTTTGATCCGTCAAAACGTCTGGGGTGATTCCTCTCTTGACAAGTTCTGGATGAATCTCAGCGGCGTTGCCGAGAAACCCTATGCTTTTCGGCACCCCTTCCTCCTTGGCTTGCTGAACCATAGCGGTTGCTTCGTCCAAATCTTCGGTCCATGTTTCAAGGTATCCGTGTTTAAGTCTCCGCTCAATAGCCTTCCTGTTGATTTCAACAACCAGGGCGACTCCGTTATTCATGGTTACAGCTAGGGGTTGTGCTCCACCCATCTCGCCTAAGCCGGCTGTTAGAACGAGCTTCCCTTTCAGACTTCCTCCAAAATGCTCATTTGCAACAGCCGCCATAGTCTCGTAAGTGCCTTGCAAAATGCCCTGCGTTCCGATATAGGACCATGAGCCAGCTGTCATCTGTCCAAACATGATCAGCCCTTTCTGTTCCAACTCGTAGAAGTAATCCCAAGTTGCCCATTTTGGAACCAGCATGCTATTGACGATCAAAGCCCTTGGGGCCCACTTGTTAGTCTTGAAAACCGCGACTGGCTTTCCGCTCTGAACTAGAAGTGTTTCGTCGGTCTTCAGCTCCATAAGCGTCTCAACGATCTTGTCAAAGCACTCCCAGTTCCTAGCAGCCTTTCCTGTACCGCCATAGACAATTAGGTTCTCAGAGTCCTTGGCCACCTCTGGATCAACAACATTATATAACATACGAAGAATGCCTTCAATCTGCCAGTTTTTGCAATGCAGTTGGGGTCCTGTTATGCATTTAATCGGCCTTTTCAACTTTGACAAGGCGGTCACCAAAAGGCATAAAGTTAATCGGGAGTTATAAATTTTGAAAATTTGTGATTTTTAAGTAATTTTTCCGTCTTTCACAGCAAGCTTTCCATTTTTTATTACTTTGTCTATAAGGTTCGTGCCGAAACGGTATCCCAAGAATTTATGATTAGGAACGTTTAAAATGGCTACGTCAGCCTTTTTGCCAGCCTCTAGACTTCCTACCACTTGTGCTCGATTCAAAGCATGGGCAGCGTTGATCGTTACAGCCACTATTGTCTCCGCAGAGGTCATCCTCATCTGATGGCAAGCTAACGCGATTATGATCTGTTGGCTCTCTACCCAGCAACTTGGGTTAAAATCCGTTCCTAACGCAATAGGCACCCTCCACTGAATCATCTTTCTTGAATCAGCATATCTTCCAGTCATCAGTGAGAGGGAAGTTCCCGGAAGCAGAACTGCTATGACGCCATTTTTCGCCATAGCTCTTAAACCTTCGTCAGAGGCGAAGAGCAGATGACTCGCTGAAATGGCCTTCAATTCCGCAGATAGTTCTGCTCCTCCAAGTTTGGTCATTTCATCTGCGTGGAGTTTAGGAGTCAAATTGTGGTTTTTCCCGCTTAGAAGAATTCTCTTTGACTGCTTCAGGTTGAATGCTCCCTTTTCGCAAAAGACATCGCAAAATTCAGCTAGGTTGCGACTTGCGATTGCTGGCATCATCTCGTTTATTAGAAGATTCACATATTCGTTTGCGTTGTCTTTGTATTCCAGAGGAATCGCGTGAGCCCCCAGGAAAGTAGGTACGATGTCTACAGGGTGTTCCTCGTTTAGTTTTTTGATGACCTCTAGGCATTTCATCTCATCGCTTGTCGTTAATCCGTAGCCGCTCTTAGCCTCGACTGTGGTTGTTCCATGCTCCAGCATAATATCCAGCGTTTTGGTGCAACTTTTTGCCAATTCGTCTCTGCTGCTTTTCCTCGTTTCTTTTACAGTTTTTAGGATTCCTCCTCCCCTTTCAAAAATTTCCATGTAAGTAGATCCTTGTATTCTCATTTCAAACTCTTCTTCTCTGGAACCAGCGAAAACAAGGTGGGTGTGGGGATCTACAAATCCGGGCATAACAACCTTTCCACTGGCATCTATCGTTTCCTTGCCTTCAAATTTCTTTTCGATTTCCCGCGTTTTCGTCACACTGACTATTTTCCCTTTGTTAACAGCTACGCCACCGTTCTTGATAATCCCCAAATTCTCCATCTGTTCCCCTAGAAGAGGTTTTCGACTTCCGCCTCTAAGGGTGATGAGTTCGCTGGCGTTTTCGATCAAAAGATCTACT
>CAYGBS010000133.1:0-3353 GCA_964348215.1 uncultured Candidatus Bathyarchaeia archaeon | reverse complement strand
TATGCAGATTCTACCCAAGGTGTTGGATGCTGCCAATCGTTTTGAGAAGCGACCCTCAGACAAGGAAATGAGGGCTATGGTTAATGAATTTGATATGCAGCAGATTTTCGAGTACGCGCCACGCAAACAGCGCAATTGTAAGGGGCCTCAAACATGGGGCGGTCAAATGTCTCCGGCGCTTGAAGGCTTAATCCATGAGGGATTCTTTCAGCATCCTAACAAGAGAACGCTAGAACAGGTGGTCAAAGCCTTAGAATCTAAAGGTCTGTCGACTAGGAGCAAAGAGGGTAACATTTCTAATGCTCTCGCTGCAAGAGTGAGAAAGGATATTTTGAAAAAAGCCAAGATATCAAAGGGATGGGTTTACTGGATAGAATAGTTCATTTGCAGAAAAGAGGGCATACGGATGATATCTCCATTGTGGATGGGTTTCAACTGAACCCCACCCAGAGCCCTCTAGTTTATAGTAAAAGTCGTGCTCTGGTCTTTATTTAGAATACAAATCCAGTATCTGGAGTTTATAACAAAAATAGTCAGAGTTTAGCGCTGAAATTGAAAAGCGCCCTGGCCGGGATTTGAACCCGGCTCCCGTTACTCATTTTTTGTAATGTCGGGCGGGCGACAGCCGCCTATACTAGACCGGACTATACTACCAGGGCTGTCAAGGGCCAAGACGCCGAAATCCATAAGCAAGGGGCCTCTACTTAAGGTTTTCATCTTGAGCTTTCCTTCTCTTGTATACTGCTATAAGTAGAACTCCTCCTATGGCTGCGGGAATTAGCAGAAACGTGTACCAGTGCTGTTGCCACCACGGTTGAAGCGTGGCAGATTTCTCAGTGTATTGTATTACCAGCCCCCAATGTGAGGGTTCACAGTCCCAGAGGTCAGCAATCAACTCATTCGAGATAAAGACGTTTGCTCCAGTTCTCCTGGATGTAGGTTGACCCCATGAAACAGGCCAAGGGTCATGGACAAGTATTCCAGTGGCATTGTACCCTGTCACGAGAACATAGTGCTGATACTCGTGGGTTTCAGTAAAGTAGATGAGAATGATTGTGAGATATCCGTTGTAGCTGTTTTCCTTCAAATCGTTGACTTCTAAAACTCTTTCGTAAACCTCTTTTAACCCTCGGTTTTCAAACGGGACATGCATCATGTCGGTGTACGTTACTCCTTCAACCGGATCAGTCTGCATTTCTGTCGCCAACTTGTCTTGACTCGGTGGGGAAACGCCGATGTAGCTCAAGGCCATCTGGACCACCGCTGGTCCGCAGTAATAGCTGGTTTCCTGAGGTCGATAGGTCACTGAAATATGGTTACTGGATGGAATAGCTCTGGTATGTCTAAGCTCCACTGTAGCGATGCTTGAGACGCCGAGCAGAAGAAGTAGGCTTAGAAATATAACTGATCTACGGCTCACTTTGCTCCCTGATCTCAGAATGCTGAATCCTCGTATATTAAAGCGTTGTATCAACTGAACTCGCTGGCTGTCCTTAGCGCCGTCATCTGCAGCTTCTTGTCCCTCACTTTTCGGGGGCGTTGGCAACGTTTCTATTTCAGTCCGAACACACAACCATTATATGAAGCCTCACAATAGAAACTAGCTTCTTAAAGGAGAATGATCATCTGTCTCTTGCAAAACTCGCGTCACGATATGAAAGACTGAACAGCCAGCTCTCTGAACAATATTACAATCAATATGCTGGATTGACCTACGACCGCGAACTAATGAAAAGACTTGCCCAGCAACTCACAGGGATAAGCAAAGAGTTCCTAGAGAGATTCTCTGAACCAAGAACCATGTACTTAGCCTCCATAGGAACAATCGCTGAATCCGCAAGGCTTGAAGTCGAACTAGACTTTCACGATGAACGAATGAAAAAGATCTCCACCGAAAAACATAGCCTAGAAGGAGAGAAGGTTAACTGGGGAAATTGGCGCCAATTCAACTCTTTAACAGATGATGCCCAAAAACGCAAAGAAGTTTTCGACGAGTTCATAGCCAAGGCTCCATTGATCTCCCATCTGGTGGAAAAACGTATGAGCATCTCAAGAGAGGTCTACGAAAGATACGATCTCACACCCTTAGATAGCTATCTAGAACTGGAGCAGATCACCTACAGCGAACTGTCAAATCTCTTAAAGAAGCTCGGAGACGGAGCCAAGGAAACCTTCCTAACAGCGGCAAATCACTTCGCCTCCCAAGTTCTCCGGAAAACTGCAACAGAATATTACGACGACTTCTACACTTGGCGCGGCCGCATCTATAAACCCTTGAACAAGTACCTAGAAGGGAAGAGTCCCTTAGAAGAGATTAAACAGTTTCTCACAAGCTTACGTTTCGATCCTTCTGCAATAAAAGTTGACGACGAAGACCGCCCCAACAAGAGTCCAAGCGCCTCATGCTGGGGAATCCAAGTTCCTAACGATGTCAGAATACTTTACCGAAAAGTTTCACCTTTCACAGATTTTGGCAGTCTATTCCACGAGTTTGGCCACGGCATCCACGGTAAGAGCGCCGACCCCGAAGACTCGGTTTGGAAAAGATACATTGTCCCCATGAGTGTCGCGGAGACATTCAGCATGCTAATAGAGAGCGTTACAGAGAATCCGCTTTTTCTGCGGCAAGACCTAAAGCTGGAGGAGACTGCTGTCAGAGAGATTATCGACCGAGTTAGATTCATGAACCTTGCTTTCCTAACCTTCTACGCTGCAAACAGCCTTATGAAGATGGAGTTTTGGGAACGAGGGTACGATATTGAACAAGCCGCAAAGAGATGGCAAGAGCTGACGAAACGTTTCTTCATAGAAACACCTGGCGACTACTGGATTGTCCATCATATAATGCCTAACTATGATATGTACTCTCCAAGCTATGTTATGGCTGCTGTCAGAGTGGCTAGCATGAAAGGAAAACTGGCTGATGATTATGGTCAAGCTTGGTGGAGGAATCCCGAAGCAGGAGAATTCATAGAGCAGCTTGCTCGAACACGGGGAGAATTCAACATAAAGGCTTGGAAGCCTAATCCAGATGCGTATTTGAATGAGCAGAAATCCCTCAGCTTCTTGTAATAACGGCGGCCTATGTACGTCTGCAGCAAAACCGGAACAATATTCATCGAAAAACTCGAAGATATACAAACAAATCGGATGAAGTCTTCGGTTGAACATGCTACGGGTTCCACTTAGAAACTTCAAGAAGAATCGAAGAAAGAATATCCCACCTTGACAAGGGAACCATGTTGAAAGAGGATGCCTATGATGAAATGGAAGATAAAACGCATTCTGAATTTTACTGGCGAGAAAGCATGGGGGAATGGCTATTGCCACGGTGGTTTCCATGACAAATTACC
>CAYGBS010000132.1:258-3417 GCA_964348215.1 uncultured Candidatus Bathyarchaeia archaeon | reverse complement strand
TTGCAGCTTTTCTTTTTCTGCCACCTTCCCAACCTATACCCGAAAACCTTTACGTCGGAATCGCAGTTATATGGGACAAGCTTATAGCACTATTCCTCATCATCCCAACAGTTTTGATAGCGCGGAAATCACTGTCTAAGAAACAGGCAATCGCTCTTTCAGGCATTGTTTTTGCTGTGATAACAACCCTAGGCGTTTACACTGTATCCCAATTGATGGTTTTCAACATATTCATCATTATTGCTTTTGCAGTTTTGGCTTCTGGAGTTATTTTCATGACCACACTTTTTATTGTATATGGTGCAGTTTTCAGCAGAAGAGCTACTACGATCGGTCTGGTATATTTCTTGCTCGCCTTCATTGGGAATCAAGCGGATAATATGTGGGGTGCCCTCATCTTTGCTGTTCCAATAGTTTATGAAGGAATCTTCTTCCTGCAGTTGGACTTTGTCCGTTTTCTTTTTGTGCTTAGTCCCTTCGCGTATCCTGCTATCAGACTCATACAAGCTCTTATCGCCACAGCTATCGCTGTGCCTCTTATGAAAGCGTTGAAAAACATTGCTTGGTTTTCCGAAGGAGAAACCATCGAACCCACTTCATAAGTTCGTAGCATATGTTGATTCGCCATTTTCGCTAAAAACATCTCAATTCACTTGATAAGGACTTTGCCAGTGCCTCTATAGTCTCTTTTGAGAAGTTCTGCGGATAACTGAAAACCGTATGCTCTACTCCAATATCCTTCAACCTCGAAAGATAGCCACTCAGATTATCAGAATGCATGCAAATTGAAAACTTTTCTGCAACTTCAGCTGGAAAGTCCGCTAGAACCTCTTTTAACCTTAGACCCTTCTCCAACTTCTCTCTGGCGACAGTAACCTTATCATAGAGACCGAAATTTCTCAGAACACGTTTAGAAGCTCCTAGGGCCACTATTGCTGAGGAACGTTGCAGAAGTCGGTACGGTTTTTCCTCCTTATTTGTGTATACATAGGAGGGGGCGAAAATGCCGACTTGAGTTGAGCGTTTGTTTGGCAAATCCATTTTTTGCATTGCCCAATGGATAAAGTCTGGCTGGGCATAGTTTAGTAGAACTCCGTCGAAAAACTTGGCTAACTTCAGGATTTTTGGACCTTGGGCGCCTAGCCATATTGGGGCTTCTATTCCCTTTTCAGAGAGTTTTTCAGTAATCTCTTCTTTCGCCTTCAAAAGAAGTTCAGGAATATGTCTCAAGTTGGAAATGCCAACTCGATTAAGCTGGTCAAGGTCTCCCGGTCCAATGAGTAGTTCGAAACGGTCGCCGTAGAATTCTGTGAGCGTAGTTAGGCTGTTGGAGATTTGATGTGGCTTATGAAGGAATATGCTTAGTAGACCGAGACCGATTTTGATGTTGCTTGTCTTTTGAGCTATGGCAGAAGCCGCTGTTGGAGAATATCTTTGCGACGGCACGTCAGCTACCCAGACATAATCAAAGCCCAGCTTCTCCATTCTCTCAGCTTTCCTTACAATTTCCTTCACTGTTTCGTTCACATTGACAGTCAATCCATATTTCAACGTGCATTACTCCAAGCCGTAGCTATCTCGCTGACCGCAAGTTTTCTGTGTGCACCATAAGGAGGACCAAAGACGACTTCGTTTACACCGTAGTCTTCTAGTGTGAGAAAAGAATCGCAGAGCTCATGTGCACTTCCGTGAAATATCATGTCGTCAACTATTTCATCCGTTACCTGTGCTGTTGCCGACTCAATTCCTTCAAGTGCAAACGCCTCTCGAACATCCTTCACAACTTCCGGGTTGACTCTTGACATTCTTAGAACGGTTGCAGGCATGTCTGCCAAAACAACGGCAACAACTCTCTTGGCCAGTTCCAAGTTCTCTCTTCCTGCCCCTAACACTGTCGGAAGCCAAACCACTATTCTGATTTCCTCTTCCCGTCGATTTGACTTCTTACTACCTTTTCGAATGGTGTGTATCGCTCTTTTCAAGTATGTTTTGGGGCCGCTCAGAATAACGCCGTCCGCTACTTCTCCAGCCAACTCCAGCATCTTAGGGCCTCTAACCCCGAAGTATATAGGGATCTTTTGCCCAAGCCCATACGAGACATAATAGTCCTTCAAATGAAAAGTGTCACTTTCAATCGTCACCCTTTCCCCATTCCAGATTTTCCTGAGCAGAGATGTTGCTTCACGCATAGCAGACAACGGTTTTTTTGTAGATATTCCCATCCTTGCAAGAATTTGGAGTCCCCCGACCCCTATACCCAGCCTGAAATTGCTGTTTCCGATTTCATAGAGAGATACAGCGGCTCTGGCAAGGTTAGAGACGTTTCGAACATAAATACTTGTTATGCCTATGCCGACCTTTACAGAGGTTCTCAGTAAGGCAACAGAAGCTTGGACAAAAACGTCAGAAGGCCTATTGATATCATCGCCAATCCATAAGCACTCGAACTTGTTTTTTTCCGCTAGATCGAGCATTCTTGTGAAGTCAGCTGAAGATATTGAGCTTGTAATACCGAGGCTTAACAGCATCCTTGCTTCCGCCTATTCAGAGGTGGAGAAACTGCATATAGATTTAATGTCTGAAGATCGTCATAAGAGAAGGCTTTCGTGAGTAATGGGCAAAGACGATGACAAGTTCAAGCCTTTCAAGTGGAAGAGAAGGCTGGACTATAAGGCTGGGCAGAAGTTTAAAGGTCTGCACCTTGGTGTGAAAACTAGGTCTAGACCTGAAAGTGAGAAGATAAGGGAATTGAAGAAAGAATTGAACGATGCAGGAATGGAGAGGCAAAGGTTACTCAAGCTGGAGAAGAGCTTGAAACGCAGAAACCGACGGGAATTGAGCACGCTTAAGAGTATGATATTCGTGAAGAAGAGGTTGAAATTCTTGGGGAAGAGGATTGAAGAGTTGGATGAAGATCTCAGCGAAGAATTGAAGAAGAGCCTCTTGTAAGAAATCAAAGTCCTCGAAGGACAAATTAATCTAGGCAGGCAGGTGAATATAAAGTGAAACAGAAAGCGATTTCTATTAGGAATACTTGAATTGGCCTGGATCGGGGTCATCTTTAGAACATCGGTTTGTTGTAGCTCAGAACTTAAGCGATCGAACAGTTCTACTTTTAATTTATCTAAAAAGTCCTCTTTTTCCATGCTCTGGGTTATA
>CAYGBS010000132.1:0-248 GCA_964348215.1 uncultured Candidatus Bathyarchaeia archaeon | reverse complement strand
TACTTGCGGTGCTGTTAGTAACAGTATCCTCCGCGTCATAGCGTTACAAATGCTCTAAAATCGGTAAACTTGCCAACTTTCGCCGATATTCCCTTCCCCCTCCAAGGTTGAATGACTCCGTTCTCAGTTTCACTCATAAGTAAATTACGGTTCCCTAGTCCACCAATTGAGTAGAACTCAAAATAGACATTCATAGGTCTAATGCCTTGCTCTAATAAAGGATGGATTGAGTGTTTTCTAATCTTACT
>CAYGBS010000131.1:2723-3422 GCA_964348215.1 uncultured Candidatus Bathyarchaeia archaeon | reverse complement strand
AAGGCCAAGAAAATGGGATTGAAGGTGGTAGAAGCCCCGAGTATAGAATTTCGAAGGAAACACGGCAAATCCAATTTGAACGCCATTTTAGATGGATCCCGCATTTTGCGAACAATTCTTAGAGAACTTATCTTTGGGTATCGGATATAGACACAAAGGAGTTTGCAGCGTTGTCGGAAATCTTGACCAGTATTGTAGTTGCTAGTCTAGCGATCTTCGTTGGGTTTTATTTGTTCTTTTTTGCAATTTGCATGAGATACGCAAAAAACAAACCCAAACGTATGATGACATCGATGCGTTCTGCGATCAAAGATTTTCCTATGGTTTCTATGATTGTGCCTGTTTACAATGAAGCCTCAGTCATTCAAAGAAAACTTGAAAATCTTCAAGCACTGAATTATCCTAAGAACAAGTTAGAAGTAATTTTTGTCGACGGTGGGTCAGTCGATGGAACAGCTGAGAAGATCGAGAATCTAGTGCCAACTAAGGACCTATCGATCAAAGTTGTGCGACAAGGTTGTAGGAAGGGTTAAATCATTTAAGGAAAACAATCCAGACTTGTTTGCAGAATTATCTGAAAAAGAATCAAGTTTGATAAATTTTATTATGAAAGCGACATTTGGAAATTCGGCAAGAAAATGGTGCAGGACGGCCTGAAAAAAGAACTCAAGAATCCGCTCAAAGAGGTTTTTGCATCGA
>CAYGBS010000131.1:306-2713 GCA_964348215.1 uncultured Candidatus Bathyarchaeia archaeon | reverse complement strand
TTGCGGATCCGAAGATTGGAGCCGTCAGTGGCAAGCAGACGATAAAAAACATCAAAGAGGGTTTGTCCCCAGAAATAGAAGGTGCTTACAGGAATCTTTTTGACTTTTTGAGAGAGGCTGAAAGTAACATGGATTCTCCGTTCAACATCCAAGGGGAAATATGCGCCGCAAGAAGAAGTATATGTGCACACCTTGTGGAAAACGAGGAGTTATTTCATAAAGGTTGCATAGATTCTTGCCTGTCGTTTCAAGGTAAGATGGATGGGTTCAAGACGGTTTATGAGCCTGGCGCCGTTTTCTACGAGCTTGCTCCTGACTCAATCCGTGAGTCGTTTAACCAACAGATCAGAAGAGCTGCAACCCTCATTCAATCCATGATGGCTTTCAAAGCTATGATCCTGAGACGCGAGTTCGGCGCATTTGGAATGTTGATTATGCCAGCCCACTTTCTCATGTTGGTCGTTCTACCTTTTCTTTTCTTAGTGGGTTCCATAGGAGCGTTGGCAATTTTTGCCTCTAATCCTTTACAACATCCTATTCTTACGGCGACAATCGTCATAGCAGTATTGGCAACACTCTTTTCGAAACAGGTTCAGGCATTCGTCAGAACCCAAGTTGTGCTAGTAGTAACAACATTGGGTATGTTAACTGGAATCGAAACTCAGAAATTCAAACGTTTGCCATCTACAAGACGCTAGAGGCCTGAATTGATCATAAGCACATAGAAGATTGTCTCCTCAACGAGCTGGCTCAATGGATCATTGGAGCTTTCAAGTTGGATAATTGATGCCTATTTAATCTATTCGACGTGAAGGCAATCTACAATATCGCCGGAATATGCGAAGAAAAAGAAGTCAGGCCGGAGTGTCATGTTCTGGTGAATGAGGAGTTTGGAACGCGCGCGCTTAGAGAGGAGGGTGTTTGATCTATTGTGGAAAAATAGAAACGTACTAGTGACTGGTGGGGCCTCTTTCATAGGCAGCCATCTAGTCGATTCGCTTCTTAGGAAGGGAGCGATGGTCAGAGTCGCAGACGATTTCTCAAGCGGAAAATTGGAGAACCTGGAGTACGCCCTCGAAAGACATAGTTCATGTGCTTGGGCAAAAGATGATCTGGTTGTTTGGCAAGGGGATCTAAAGGACAAATCCTTTGCCAGATCGATGACGAAGGAAGTAGACACGATCTTTCATTTGGCAGCTTTACATGGTGGAAGGGGATACATCCACACCCATCCTGCCCAGTGTTGTTCTAATATGGTATTAGATCAACTTGTCTTCGAGGAAGCGCAGAGGGCAGGAGTAGATAGGATATGTTTTGCTAGTTCGGCGTGTGTTTATCCTACTTATCTTCAGGACGAGGCGGGTAGTAATTATCTGTTGAAAGAGGAAGATGCGGACCCCTTTGTTCGAGGTAAATCCTTTGCTGATCAGGAGTATGGTTGGGCGAAGTTGATGGGTGAAATGGCTCTTAAAGCTTACCACGAAGAATATGGGATGAAGACGGCTGCAGTACGTATTTTCACCGCGTACGGGCCTAGGGAAAACGAAACCCATGCAATCATAGCTTTGATCGCCAAGGCATTCGTAAGGATGGATCCCTACGTGATCTGGGGGACCGGGGAACAGGATAGAAACTTTACCTACGTCCAGGACATAGTGGATGCTATGGTTCTTGCCGCAGAGAAGATAGAGGACGGCTCTCCGGTGAATGCTGGCCGAGAAGACAGAATCACTATCAACCAGGCAGCCGAATTGGTCTTTGACACTACGGAATGGAAACCCAAGCGAATAAAACATGATCTATCAAAACCTCAGGGAGTTGCCTCCAGGGCAGCTCATCTGAAGAGAGCGAGAAGGCTCCTAGGATGGGAACCAAGAGTTTCCTATAGAGAGGGATTTAAGAAAACTGTTGAGTGGTATTTCGCTAACAAAAACTTCAAGGATGTAAAGGCCAATCTCAGTAGGCTTCTCTTGGAACGCTAGAGAGTTCACGACTCATTGAGCAAGAGTGTATTAGAATATGAGAGTTTGTTTCGTATCATTTGAGTATCCACCCCACGTCTTTGGTGGGCTGGGAGTATATGCGGATCAACTTGTAAAGGGTCTCAAGGACAGTGGAATTGACGTTCTAACCATAACAAGAGGAGATGAAAACGTCTATAGCGAGAAAGTTTTCAGAGTTCTCACCCCAGATGTATTATACTGGCGGCGCCTGTTTTTCATAAGAAGAGCTACTGATCTATTTCGCCGTTTGAACCCCTCATGGAAGTTTGATCTTGTACATTTAAACGGCGCCTACCCTATATTACGAGGTCTCAAGCTTCCAACCGTCTGTACTTTTCATGCAACCAATGTCACGCAAGTCAGGTCATCACTTCGAATGTTGAGCAGTATAAAAACATTGGGAA
>CAYGBS010000131.1:0-296 GCA_964348215.1 uncultured Candidatus Bathyarchaeia archaeon | reverse complement strand
CATTTCTGCGCTAGTATTAAGAAACCCCATAGGGACCCTATGTGATATTCTCTCTGCTCAACTGTCCGACAAAATCATTTGCCCAAGCCCCAGTATAGCAAGGGAAATACAAAAATATTGTTTTATCAATGAAGAGAAACTCCATGTCGTTCCCAACGGAATTAGTCTAAAGGCTTTCGATAGAGTGAAACCATTTGACTCCACTCTCTTGGACAAATATGGCATACAAAAAAACAATTTCGTACTATACGTGGGGCGGCTCATTTTCTTAAAGGGAGTAGATTACCTAATCAGGG
>CAYGBS010000130.1:0-3424 GCA_964348215.1 uncultured Candidatus Bathyarchaeia archaeon | reverse complement strand
AGGAACCACTAGGAGGCGTGAATGTAGCGCCAGGAACGAAACATCGATTTCGCAGAGAGCCCGTTGGCTTCTATAAAGATGTGTTATCAAGTCTTATTGAGGAGAGAGATGTCATAAAGCAAAAGCTTAAAACTTTTGACCCCCGAAGCTCAAAATATAGAGTTCTCGATGCGCGCCAAAAAGCAGTTAAGGTAATCACCAATGCGGCATATGGCTACGCCGGGTGGATTGGAGCAAGATGGTACAACAAACCAGTTGCAGAAGCATCTGCAGCTTGGGGCAGACATGTAGTTCGAGAGGCAATCGATATGGCTAGAGAAATCGGCTTGGAGGTCGTTTATGGAGATACGGACAGCATCTTCATAAAGCATATGCCAGCGAAAGTCGCAAAACTCGCTGAGGAAACAGACAAGAAATTCGGTCTTGAAATAAAGCCTGACAAATTCTACGTCCGCGTCTTGTTTACTGAGGCAAAGAAACGCTATTGCGGGCTCTTGCCCACTGGTGAGTTAGACATTGTTGGCTTGGAGGTTGTGAGAGGTGACTGGGCGGACGTTGCTAGAAAGAGTCAAGAAAAAGTATTAGAAATTCTACTAGGCGGCAAGTCGCCAGAGAAGGCTGTGTAATATGTGCGGCAGTATGTGGCTGGCCTGCGGATTAAAAAGGCGCCTCACGTGGAGGCTGCGAAAATTCTGAAGAAAGAAGGCTGGGAAATTTCAACAGGTGATAAGGTGGGTTATGTTATAACAACTGGAACAGGGCGCTTGTACACGAGGGTAAAACCGTTCATGCTTGCATCATATGAAGAAGTAGATGTTGAGTATTATGTCACGAACCAAGTTGTTCCGGCTGTTGCTCGAATTCTGAAAGTATTCAATGTAGAAGAGGAAGAGTTGCTTTCTTCAGACAGGCAAGAGACCTTAACAGATTTTTTTGGGGATCAGCCTTGAATGTCAGAGAAGGTTATGAGATGCAGGTTTAATGGTTGCTTAACAACGTCTGAGACGCGGGCTGCTACCAGGTATTTGACCTTTTTCTTGTCTGCAACATCTACAAGACGTTGTGTTATGACACCATCGAAGACCACAGTGTCAACTTTTTCTGTCTCCTGAAGCTTTTCAGCAAGCTCGCTTACAGGTAGTTGCTTTATCTTCTCCATCTTTTTGTTAAGTAGTACGGCCTCTAAAGTGCCCTCCAATTCCTTTGCAATTCCAACGATTTGCTTTGGAACAAGCACTTTGCGTCTTTCTTTCTTTCCTTTCATCTGTTCCATCGGGACTCTCCGATCAAGCGCTGCCATGATTTCTTTGCAATTTAATTCCTCGACTTCGCTTCCTGAAGGGGCTCTCGCGATATATTTCGTGTTTGTCACCTGCATTAATTCTTTGACTATCAAATCTCCTCCCCTGTCACCATCTAGAAAGGCCGTTGCTTCCTTTTCTTTGCACAGCTTGATTATTGTTCCAGGTATTTTCGCTCCTTCGAGGGCGATGACATTTAGCATTCCACATCGCAATAGATTTAGAACATCAGCCCTGCCTTCAACGATGACTATTTCTTTTGCGTGGTTGATCTCCGGGCCTGCTGTAAGTTTTTCTTTCCCGTACTTCTCAACCTTTGCCGTTCGCAGTGTTTCTGAGACTTCCCGGAAAATCTGCTCGGTGCTCGGCATGGATTCGATGTTCCACTGCTGAAGGATTTCCTTTGCGCGACCTATGATAAGTTTGCGTCTTGCATCTCGTATGTCTTCAACTTTTTCCAGTGTAACTTTAGAGTTGCATGGTCCTACGCGGTTTATGCTTTCGAGGCTGGCTGCAAGTATAGCTGTGGATACGCGGTCAAGACTCGTTGGTATTGTAATCGTGCCCGTTGTTTTATCTTGTTTTGATTGAAGATTAATTTCGATTCTTCCGATTCTACCTGATTTTTGGAGTTCCCGCAAGTCTAGTTCGGGTCCAAACAAGCCTTCGGTTTGACCAAAGACTGCTCCAATAACATCTGGCTTTTCCACAACGCCGTCAATCTCAAATTTTGCGCGAATTACATACTTTACGGTAACGGTTTGTGATGATCCCATTAACGTCACCTCCAAGTGATATGTGTAAGGATTAACATCACATAATGTGAATGTAAACCGAATACTCGGTTACCGTTTTCTCTCTATTATAGTTTGCGAATTTCCAATCCTTTTCTTGACAGTTTGCAGGTAGGGTAGCATTCCTTCTACGTCTTTGACGTCGTGACCTATGATGTCGCGGAGTTGCTGCCAGAAAAACGTGTTGGGCTTCACTTTGGTCCTTTCAAGATATTGCTTCAAACGTCTGATCCATTCTTTGCCGCGTCTATCGAAGTCCATCAAGAGTATTACTTCTTCTACGTCTAGTTTCTCCACTTCTGTTGCCAAAGCAAGAAAGGATCTTCTTGTTTTTGCAGTAATTATCTCGCCGCTCATTGCGAGCTTGCGAAGCGTGTCGACATCATTTTGGCCTTCAACAACTATGGGTATGCCTTTGGCTGATTGGAGGGCCAGTCTCTCCAGAAGCTCTTCGATCTTCTCAATCTTCTCTACTAGTCTAGTTGACAAAGCTGTCTCACCTTGACACTTCGATTTTCTTCATCCTCTCGAGTTTTTCAGGGTGCTTTTTGAAGTGATTTCGAACAGGTTCTAATATTCGTATTAGAGCTTCTGCAACAGCGTTCTTCAAGTCTAGAGGGTGGATTTTACCGTCTCTGTAAGCTCTTTCGAGTTCAGCGTATTTGGTGAATGTTTCGGTTCCTCCGTATTTAGGTGGACGCGTAATTGTCAACTCGTCTGTATTGGCAAGCACAGCGTAACGCGTTTCTTCTAATACTGGGTTACCCGTTACTTTTTTTGGTGGGCAATATGCGTTCCTCAACTTGGCTTTGATGTCTTCAGGCGAATCATGCACGAATATGCTTGTGCTTGGGATACTCTTCGACATCTTGGAAACGATCTGCAAATTCAGTACGTCATCTTCGTCGAGTTGCCGATTACTTTTTTCAGCTCCTTGCAATCCCATTAGCAAAGGAGTGTGGACGCATGATGGTTTTCGCCATCTGAGTTTCTCTGCTACGTCACGAGCAAGCATGTGGGCTTTCCGTTGATCTATGCCTGCACATGCCACATCAAGGGACATGTGGAATATATCTGTGGCTTGCATGCATGGGTAGAACAGCCAAGCGGTTTCGATGTCTGAAAGGTTCATTTCCCTCCCCATGATGGGGAGCGCTCTCCAGATTCTTTGCACCGAAGCAGTTTTTCCTATCTTTACAACTTTTTCCCAATAGTCAATGTCACTGGCAAGGTCTGCTGCCCACAAATATTCTACATTCTTTACGCCCAGCGCCGTGAAGCATTCCTTGAAATATTCACCACACAAGCGTATGTTTTCCATTTTGCCGC
>CAYGBS010000129.1:990-3757 GCA_964348215.1 uncultured Candidatus Bathyarchaeia archaeon | reverse complement strand
ATTCAACGCAGCTCCTGACCATTTTCTCGATTTCTTGCCTTTCTTCCTCAGACAGCGCCTTCGCAATTCCACCCGGTATGCATGCGCTTACGGGATGAGTTGGTCTTCCACCGATAATGCCTGTTATTTTTTGTCCATAGGCGCGGTGTTTGATGACTTCTTTAGCGATGTCTAGGCCGACTTTTTCGATCACCCCGAGAATGTTTCTTTTGGCTGGTGGGGCGTCAGGTCCTACTACAAAGTCTGGTCCGCCTAGGAAGTAGAAATGTAGAATGTGGTCATATATATAGTAGCATACATACTCGAGTTCTCTGAGTTTTTTAGCTGTTTCCGTAGGCGCGACATTGAATGCTGCGTCGAGGGCCTTTGCGCCAGCCATGTGATGGGCGACAGGACAAACACCACAGATTCGCGTGGTTATTATGGGCAGGTCTTCAGCTCTTCTTCCTTCACAGAAGCGTTCAAATCCTCGCAGTTCAGGAACTTGGAAGTAGGCGTTTTCAACATTTCCCGCATCATTGAGGTATATGGTGATTTTTCCGTGGCCTTCTAGCCTTGTCACTGGATCTATGACTATCTCTTTCATTTCTTTCTCACCTTCCTTCGCAGAATGGAGTTAGCTAAGGAATATTTGTAGAACGTTCCTATTGGATCCACAGCCTGGTTGACCACTTCTGGATCAGTGGCAATAGAAGCAAGAGCGCTTATAGCAGCAGCGCCTTGGTCCACTACTCGTGGACCTGGCCCATCGCATCCAGTGCACGGTATGTTTACGTTGGGACATTGTGCACCACAGCCCGCACGAGTGGCAGGTCCCATGCATATGACACCTAGATCCCAGAAGCAGGTTTTGAAGTCATCGTCAATTTCATATATTCTTTTTATTGCTGAGAGTTTTCGATCTTTTTTCTCGCGTGGGCATTCGTCACATATGGATTTGTTGGGTAGGAAACTTGATCCTTTTGGGGGTAGGTTACCAGTGAGTAGACCTTCAAACATTTTAAGGATGTATGGAATCGGGGGCGGGCATCCGGAAATGGTGTAGTCTACATCTACAGTTTGGGGTAAAGTCTTTACAGTGTCGTAGAATTCTGGTAGTTCCAGTTCGCCTTCTTGGACTTTAAACGATGTCCGAGGTGTCACATAGTCTGGATTTTGAGTTGAAGGAGTCTCTCTGTAGGCTCGTTCAAAGACTGTGTTCTTATCCCAGAGGTTAGCAAGCCCTTTTACACATCCATCACAGGCGCAGGAACCGAAGGCAATGAGAATTTTTGATTTTTGTCTAAGGAGTTTGGCCATGTGCTCATTCTCAGATGTGCGTATCGCGCCGTTGAAGAAACAAGCATCTATGCTTTTGTCTGGCATGGCTTCAACGTCTTTGTATTTGATGTCAATTGCCACAGGCCAGAAAACAATGTCTGCTTTAGCCACAACATCTAGGATTTTCTCGTTAACGTCCAAGACTGCAATTTCGCATCCGCCGCAACTAGCTGCCCAGTAGAGTGCAATTTTCAGTTTTTCGTTTGACATGTTCTCACCAATCGCAATCATCAGTTTGAGAGCATAAAGACTGTGACAGGTCAAATATATAGTTTAAGGGATTGCCTAACGGGAAAAACTATTCTACGAGCAAGATTTTCTGCCCTTCAAGGTTTTAAAGCTTCAGGGCAAGTCTGGAGTTGTTTTTATGCCTCACAAAGGCTGTCTTGAGCGTGAAGAGGTCACTTTAGCTTTTTCTCGAATAGCCCTCTCAAGTTTGGCTTGAGGTCAGGAAGTGGTGAGCGCGGTCAATCTATAACCTCAGGATGAAAGATTATGTCTATTTCATAAGTGAAAGCGCATGCGCGCGCATACTTGGATCCTAGAAAAATCGCCCTCCACTATCTACTTCTTGTTTGAACTCTTTAGCTAACTCTTCGACCAGCATTTTTTGCCTCTTTGATAATTTCTTCGGGACTGATACGTCTACGCGTACTAAGAGATCTCCTCGACCATGTCTATGCAGACTTGGCATACCTTTTCCCTTCAGCCTAATTACATCGCCCGAGCGTGTTCCACGATGAATCTTCACTTCAGTGTTACCCTCCAGCGTTGGAATAGGTATTCGCGCTCCTAAGGCAGCTTGCGGAAAGCCAATCTCCAAATTGTATAAAAGATTGTCTCCAACTCTTTCGAAATATTTGTGAGGAGATACATACATATTGATGTAGAGATCACCGGGCACCCCTTCTTCGGGAGGAACCTCACCCTGACCTTTTAGTCTAAGTTGATATCCTGTGGCAATCCCTGAAGGGATTTTTACAGCAATTCTCCTCTTTCGTTCCTCAAGCCCGATCCCTCGACATTTTTTGCATGGTGATTCAATGAATTCACCTTTTCCTCTGCATTTATCACATGGAACAACCTGTACGAACATGGAGAACCTGTTTCTTTGAACGTTTCGAATTTGTCCTACACCCTTACACTTCGTGCAGCTTTTCGGAGAAGTTCCTGGACTAGCTCCAGTTCCCTTGCATGTCCCACATTTTTCCATCCTCCTAACTTGTATCCTTTTTTCTATGCCTCTAGCTGCTTCTTCAAGGGAGATTTTGACATCATGAACTATGTCGCGACCTTTGACGATTCTTCTCCTGAACCTTCTTCGTCCGAAAAAGGGGCTGAAGAAATCTTCAAAGTTGAAGCCAAATCCAAAGCCGAAATCTCTAAAGATGGACTCAAAGTCTACACCTTGGAATATGTCTTCGGGAGAATATCTCCGATCAAATCC
>CAYGBS010000129.1:407-979 GCA_964348215.1 uncultured Candidatus Bathyarchaeia archaeon | reverse complement strand
TTCAATGCCAACTTCCGGTAGGCATCTTTAATCTCTGCATCAGAAGCTGACCTAGATAAACCCAAGATTTCGTAGTAATCTCCTTTGTTTGACATCGAGTGGGCGAGCTCCTTAGTAGTGAGGTAGAGTCAGTTAGTCTTCTTGAGAGTCTTCCACTTCAAAATCTTCGGAATCTACAACCTTTTCTTCTTTTTCTGTCGCCTGGTCTTGTCTGTCAGCGGTTTGTTTCGCCTGCTCTGCTGCGGCTTGTTGATAGACTGCAGTGCCGACTTCTTGAAGAATTTTTGTGAGGTCCTCTGACTTTGCTTTAATTGTTTCATTGTCAGTACCTGCTAACGCGTCTTTCAGCTCAGAGACAACTTCATCAATGCTCTCCTGCTGGCTCTTGGAGAGTTTTTCGCCCAAGTCTTTCTTTGTTTTCTCGGCAGTGTAAATCAGTGTGTCAGCATTGTTTCTTAGCTCTGCTTCTTCCCGTTTTTTCTTGTCTTGCTCTGCAAATTGCTCAGCCTCTTTGATCATTCGCTCCTTTTCTTCTTCAGAGAGCTTAGTGGAGGCAGTGATGGTGATCTTGG
>CAYGBS010000129.1:0-251 GCA_964348215.1 uncultured Candidatus Bathyarchaeia archaeon | reverse complement strand
TTACTGCCGTCTGGAAGTCTGCTGCTGTGGAAAATATCTGGGTTCTTTTAGTGGGAATCGTTGTGTTGCGTTCAATGACTTTGGTATGAACTTGGCCTAAGGTTTCAACTCCAAGGGACAAGGGTGTAACATCAAGCAAAAGCAGATCCTTCACTTCACCAGCCAGCACCGCCCCTTGGATGGCCGCACCTACAGCTACACATTCCATAGGGTCTACACCGCGTTCAGCTTTTTTTCCAACAAAGTCTTCT
>CAYGBS010000128.1:1564-3903 GCA_964348215.1 uncultured Candidatus Bathyarchaeia archaeon | reverse complement strand
CAGTGTTGACGCTGATGAGATATTGCGGGGAGTTGTGCTGGAGGACTCGGCTGGTGTTCTGTTTGAGAATCTTTCTGGAGGGCAGAAGCAGAAGTTGGGCCTCGCGCTCTCACTTGTGAATTCTGCTGAGCTTCTTTTTCTCGACGAACCGACCACGGGACTTGATCCGAACGCGAGAAGGGCGATTTGGGATGTGATTGGAGGGTTGAGGAACAAGGGCAAGACGGTGATCCTGACCACTCATTACCTCGACGAGGCTGAGCAGCTTTCCGACAGAGTTGCCATCATGAATCACGGGCGCATAGTTGCAATGGGTACTTCTGATGAGATCATTGAGACTCACGGTTCGGGAGAAAGATTGGAAATCCACGGAAACAAGGAGTTAGCTGACTACATCAAAGCGCACTCGAAGCTGAAGGTTGAGTACAAAGGCAAGGGGTTGATCAGCATAGCGATCAGTAAGAAACATGATGCGTTAGCAGCCTTAACCACAGTCGAGGAGTCAGGTCTCGAATGGCGCGATCTTCACACTCGCCGTGACAGCTTGGACGACGTTTTTGTGAAACTTGTGAGAGGAAGAATCGATGAGAAAGGTGAGATCAGAGTTGAAAACATCGATGACAATTCACATGACCAGCAGAGAGGCTAGAACAGATGGCTAACGTAAGAAGAATCGTGGCTGACCTCCGGTTGTTCGGTCGCGGCTACCTGAGAAACGCGGCGGGGCTATTCTTCGGTCTAATATTTCCAGTGATTCTCATACTCATTTTTGGTGCTATTTTCTCGTCAGGTTTTTCAGGGACGATAACGCTCTACGTTCAGAATCAAGACGACGGGCAAGTCTCGACCTCCTTTGTGGACGCGCTTAACCAAACAGGCACGGTCGACGCTGTATTGGTGAGTTCTTCGGAAAACTTCTCTCAATACCTCTCAGCCAATTCCGCGTCTGACGGAATAATCATTCCTGAAGGCTTCTCTGCCAGCTATATGGCAGGTGAACCTGTCAACGTGACAGTCTACGGCAACCCATCCCAGAGCTCCAGCGGCATTGTGAGCGGAACGGTCGCTGGGGTGGCAAGCTGGTTTAACCTGCAACGTTACGGTGGTTCACCGATCATCGGCATAACCCAAACTACAGCCCAAGCTCAGGTGACCGAGTACATCGATTTTCTTGTTCCGGGGCTGATTGGTTTTTCCATACTCGTGAGCCCGATGTTTTCTCTCGTGAACATTTCCTCAGAATACAAGAGGACAAAGTTGTTCAAGCAGCTGTCGTTGACCCCTCTCACCAAGATTGAGTGGCTGGCCTCAAAGGTGCTGTTTTACATTCTCTTGTCAGCAGCGTCGTTTCTGCTGATGGTTGCCGTAGGAGTGTTTGTTTTCGGTGCACATGTTGCGCTTTCATTCTGGCTGATTCCATTCCTGATTCTCGGACCGATGCTCTTCGCCTCGTTAGGCATGCTGGTGGGAACAGTCTCTAAGAGCACCGAGACAGCCAGCGTCGTCGGGAATATCATAACCTTCCCGATGATGTTTCTCTCCGGCACGTTCTTTCCCATCTCACTTATGCCTACGTACCTGCAACACTTCGCGCACGTCCTTCCTCTCTTCTACATAATCGAGGGGCTCAATGGAGTCATGATATACAGCAACTATGCACAGGCAGCATTAGACCTTGTTATAGTTACGGCAATTACAATTGTTTTCTTCGTGGCTGCTGTGAGGCTGTTCAAGTGGAGAGAAGACTAGGTACAAAGCAAACGCCACGCCTGTAAAAAGGTTCTATCTAGCCGTGCTAATTATGCTTTGTATGGAAGGGCTATAGTTCTACAATATCCACACAATTTGAATCGAGAGTTTGAAGTTATCCTAGGCCATTATCACTGAGTGACAGCTTGACATAATCCACTACAGCTATCGCTCTGCAGCAGTAGACTTTGTCTACATCGATACATAGGAAGTCAAGAAACTAATAGAAAACGGTTTTCAATACGTCTGCGGCCAAGAAAACCTCAAATTCTTCCGAAAGAGAAAGTAAACTGTCTAGGGCTTATCTGTAGTGCCGAGGGCCGGGTTTGAACCGGCGACAGATGGAGATATCACCCGCATACTCCCATTTTTTCACTCAGAATGTATGCAAGCAACAAAAAGGTGTTCGCAGATCACTGTTTTATTATGCTAATTACAAAGTGGCCTTCACCGCTTCTACAACCACTGATTGTGGTCTATTCAAGGCATCCCGAAAATAGGGCTCCTTCTGATAAGCTTCCTCGGGCTCTCTAGGTTCAACTAACCTTGAAACATACAGGTCATTTTCGTTAAGAGCATCAAAATAATCT
>CAYGBS010000128.1:0-1554 GCA_964348215.1 uncultured Candidatus Bathyarchaeia archaeon | reverse complement strand
CATATTCCACTCAATTACATGCATCCCTGTTTCAAAGTATCTGTCTGCTGCATTTATCCTCTTCCCATCCAGCATAATCTTCTCAAAACACGGGTGAGGAATCGAAAATACAAATCGACCCTTCGGTTTCAATACTCTGGATACTTCTAAGACTGCTTTCCTGTAATTCTGGATGTCATGAAGAGCCATAAAGCAGGTAACAAGATCAAAATGGTCATTTGCCACCCCTTGGAGGTGAGTAGCATCAAGAATATAATATTGAATACCCAGTTTTTCCTTCTCTTCTTCTCGCTTAGCATATTTTATCATGCTTTCCGAAAAATCAATACCAATAATCTTGGCCCCTTTCCTTGCCAAGAGTCTAGTGTTATATCCCTCTCCACATGCTAGATCTAATACAACGAGGTTCTCAACATTTCCTATCAAATCGAAGGTTACAGGATTATTAAGTCCATCTCTGGAGTAGTCTTTACCTGTCCTCACAAAATCTGTCCAAGCTTTAGAAGACTCGTTCCAAGCTTTCTTAACCAGGTCTCCATTACTCAGAGGAATGCCCTCCTAAATACATGCATAGAGATCGCTAGGCAGTAAAAAAGGTTCTATCAAGCCTCTTCTACAAGTGAGTGCTTGGAAAACTTATATAATTATTAAAATCCTTAACCCTGAAATCTATACAACAAAATGACGACCGTTTTGTGGTTAGACTGGGTTTGAACGCGAGACAAATGGAGACATCTCCCGCAAAACCTCATTTTTTTGTGGTTGGGGTCTTATATTTCATTTCTACAGACTCTAGAGTTTTCTTGGTCTATTATGTCTCTTCCCCTTTGGCAATCCAAAGTATCTTGGAGTTTCTTCCTTGTACATTAGGTACTTTTCGCCAAATATCTGCTCAAGATATGGTTCTTCTATTTGCGTGGTGTAGTAATGAAAAAGGACTATGCCTATCATTGTATACAGAAGGGCTAGCCCTGAACTTCCAATAACCGATATACCCAAGAGGACTAGGAACCAGCCCAGATACTGGGGATTCCTACTCCAACGATATATCCCTGCAGTCACAAGCTCAGACGTTTCCGACCCTGAAATTCTGCCTAGTGAGCGAAATTCAACCATTCCCGCTAGCATGATAGCGCCCCCGGCTCCTAGAATGGCTGAACCACCGATTAAAGTAGCCATCTCGTTAAGCGATATCGACCAAATCGTGTACAGCGACGATAAAACAACCAGCAAACAGTGAACTAGATCTAGTATCCACCAACCGAATGAGATTCGAACAGATAATGCTTCCCCAGTTTCATATGTCCTTCGAGTCTTCAAGAAGAGATACATCCCTAGGACTACTAAAATTCCTGATCCCACAGAAAACACATACAAAAACATCTACTCATCTCTGCCAGATGTATGCCATTTCTATCTTCTTAGCATTTTCTAAAAGAGGATTTAGTGCCGAGAGTTGGGTTCGAACCCTCACCACAGTGGAGATATCACCCGCAAAACCCCCTTTTTTCTGGATTCTCTCACTCTCGTAGTATGCACGCGCAAAACTCCCAT
>CAYGBS010000127.1:3369-3955 GCA_964348215.1 uncultured Candidatus Bathyarchaeia archaeon | reverse complement strand
AACCGCAGTGATTCTATTGGCGCCATGGTTTTCGGCTGCGGAGGCCAGTAGAAATAGCTGCATAATCCTTTCGTCTTGAGGGGGGCTTGTGGTCTGAACGATCACAACATCTTCATCTTGTACGTCGCCATTTATGCGTATGTAACTCTCACCATCTGGGAATTTTTTGAAGAAAACTGCAACTTCCCCAGTCTTCAACTCAACAGCAAGACGGGTGGCTAAGTCTTGGCTTGCTGGGCCAGGCAAGATTCTCATTTTCCGATCTTCCGTTGCTGTTCAATAATCTCCTTAGCCCTATCCATTCGTATCTTACGTTCCTTCACCATCTGTTCACTAACGATGTCTACTAGTTCATCAGCAGCGCCTGCTGCAATTGCTATATTTCGAGCGTGCAGTCGCATATGTCCACGCTGGATGCCTTCGTGTGCAAGAGCCCGAAGAGCACCTAGGTTTTGAGCCAAGCCTACGGCAGTTATGACTTCAGCAAGTTCATTTGCCGACTTTACGCCTAAAATTTTGAGAGCAATCTTAGCAATAGGATGCGTGCGTACAGCGCCTCCTATAGTGCCAACTGCCATGGGCATTT
>CAYGBS010000127.1:0-3359 GCA_964348215.1 uncultured Candidatus Bathyarchaeia archaeon | reverse complement strand
CCTGTGGCAAGGATTGGAAAATCGGCGGAGTGGTTCCCGAAGATGAGTTTGTAGGCACGATCAAGCGAACCAACCAGATCACCATTTTGGTTTTTTTCCCATGATGACAGTGCAGTGTAGTGACCAGTGCGAGCGGCGTATGCGTGAGCACCTGCTTCTATGGCGCGATGGTCGTTACAAGTCGCGATGACGACTGCGATTGCACCGTTGAGGATGCCTTTGTTATGTGTTGCTGCGCGGTAGGAATCTGCGGCTGCGAACTGATAAGCCTGAACTATCCCATCTACAACCTCTTCGCCACCCACAGCTTCTTTTGGAATAGTTGCATAAGCTCTAGCCAAACGCTTAGTAGCCAGGTTACTGATTATGCGTAAGTAAATACGGCCGCCAGTTATCTTTTCTATCATAGGAGCCACAGCTTCAGCCATAGTGTTGACGGCATTGGCACCCATGGCGTCTCGACAATCGACGTGAAGCTCAGTGATGAGCATCGGACCAGTTGCCGTGTGGATGATCTTGGCATCAAGATCTTTAGCCCCTCCGCCCACCGAAACTAGGACTGGGTCTTGGTCGTTGGCTTTTTTGAGAATATCCTCTTTGTGGGTGTGGACTGTCATCCGAGCTCGATGTGGGTCTTTTATTCCTACTGCTTGAATCTGCCCTATCATGATAGGTGGCGTACTGGTTGTGAAGAATCCTCCACCTTCCCGTGCCATCTTTGCGGCATAACTAGCTGCCGCTACAACTGAAGGTTCTTCTATAGCCATGGGGATTAGGTAATCGCGCTTGTTAATTAGGAAATTAACAGCTATGCCTAAAGGAATTGGGAAGGCACTGATAACATTCTCTATCATGCGATCAGCAAGCTCCAAAGGCAACGCTCCAGTCTTCTTAAGCAGGCTTGCTTCTTCGGGAGTCAAGTTAGCGAAGTCCTTAACGATTCGAAGCCGCTCCTCTAAGGGGAGCTTGTAGAAACCCGTGAACGTAGAGGTTTTACTCATTCTTTGACGCTCCAAATGGTATTTTACTGTTGCAACGGCATAAGAATTTAACTCAAACAGAGAAAAGCTAGAGAATCGATGGAGAGAATAATCTCAAAAACTCAAACCAATGATTCGTCCTAGTGGACCAAACTCACCTTACACGATAATGCGAAACACAACAACCAGCACAGCTGGAGGCAACTACACCGTAAGCGGCTACGTTACTCCTATTCAAGGTGAAAGCGACTTAGCCGACTAAGTGCTTGTCCACAGCAGTTTGTCAGTGACCCGTCGCCGGCGATGTTGATGGAGATCGCGAAATAAACAACACACAGCGTTATTCTCTTAAACGGGCAAAACCGTTTAGCCACCGCCCACAGGTGGGACAATTGCCACTTGATCCCCCTCCTTCAACCGAGTGTCCAACTCTTCCAGCAACTCAACGCTCTTACCATTGACAAGCAACTGCCAATGTTCCCTAATCGTTCCTCCTTCATGGAATAGGTAATCTGCGAAGGCTTTCCCGTACTGTTTCTCCAACTCTTCCAGAACATCTTTAACAGTAACAGCTTCCTGTTTGAACTCTAAAGTCTCTACGTTTTTTCCAGCCAGCTCACGCAAGATTGTAAATAGTCGCACTGAAACTCTCACAACTGCACATCTCCTTCGCTTAGTCATGCAGAAAGACAAAATAAGCCTTCCCAACGAAGTCAAAGCTTAACTGTTCCTTCCAACGTGTGGGAGCTACCTGTGGACAGAAAAATGGCAAGGAGTAATGCCTCGTTTTCTCTTCTCGCCTTTCTCTCTTCTCCTGCTGCTCCTCAAAGCTCAATCGGTTGATGAAAAGCCGAAGATTTTCAGACTATTCTCTGCTTTCTTTTAGTGTCTTCCAGCTCAGCACCATAGTTCTTGGATGCGAAGCCTTAACCTCGTCGAGTCGAGTTACAGCAGTATTATGGGGCGCTTTCAAAACCAGTTCAGAATTGACCTTTGCTTCCTCAGCGATTTTTCGCATGGCATCAACGAAGCGATCAAGCTCATCTTTCTCGAAGGATTCCGTTGGTTCAATCATCAAAGCCTCTTCCACGATCAACGGGAAATACGTGGTAGGTGCGTGGACCCCATAATCAAGCAGACGCTTTGAAACATCTATGGCTCTTATCCCATTATCTTTCTGAAGAGGCTTTGCGCTGAATACACATTCATGTTTCCTCGGTCTCCTCATGTCGTAGGGAAGTTCATAAGCCCCAAGTTCTTCTATTTTCTTAACTAGGTAGTTGGCGTTCAAAACTGAAACCTCCGCCGCTTCCTTCAACCCTTCTGCGCCCAAACTAAGCATGTAAGCATAAGCCCTTAAGAGAACTGCTATATTCCCGTAGAAACCCCTAACTTTACCGACGTTGTGAGGCTTATTATAGTCTAAGCAATAGTTTTCACCGTCGAAACCTATTCGTGGGATAGGAAGAAACTTCTCCAACTCTTCAGATACGCCTATAGGACCAGCACCTGGCCCTCCTCCTCCATGAGGAGTGCCAAAAGTTTTGTGAATGTTTATGTGAACTATGTCGAACCCCATGTCGCCGGGTCTCACTTTACCTAGAATAGCATTGAGATTTGCGCCATCGTAGTAGAGCAACCCACCAGCATTATGAACGATAGCTGCTATTTCTTCAATATTCTCTTCAAAGAGGCCTAACGTGTTTGGGTTAGTAAGCATCAAACCAGCTGTCCGGTCTGAAACAACTGTCTCCAGAGCGTCAATGTCCAAGCACCCGGTTTCGTCAGATGGTATAACTAGCGCGTGGAAGCCAGCCATAGTAGCGCTTGCAGGGTTTGTTCCATGAGCAGAGTCAGGGATTATAAGGTCAGTTCTCTTGGAAAGGTTTCCATTAAACTTGTGATAAGCCCTCATAATGAGGGCCCCTAAGAATTCGCCTTGAGCTCCTGCTGCCGGTTGGAGAGTGATTTCACTGGTACCAGTAATTTCCGCCAACCACTTGGTTAAGTTGTAGAGAATTTCAAGCATGCCCTGAACAGTCTTCTCATCCTGATATGGGTGAAGCTCAATTAAAGAGGGTGAACCAGCCAAGGCATCGTTAATTTTCGGATTGTATTTCATCGTGCAGCTTCCAAGAGGATAAAGCCCCAAATCTACACTGTAGTTCATTTGAGAAAGCCTCGTGAAGTGACGGACAACTTCAACTTCTGACAGTTCTGGCAATTCTGGAGGTGACCTGCGACGCATTTTTCCAGGCAGCAAAGCATGTACATTACCTAATTGCTGCTTAATGGAATTCTCAACCGCTGGTACTACGCATCCTCTTTGGCCAGTATGCCCCAGTTCAAAGACTATGGGCTCATTCCACCGTGCTTGCC
>CAYGBS010000126.1:0-3997 GCA_964348215.1 uncultured Candidatus Bathyarchaeia archaeon | reverse complement strand
TGTAGGCCCAATCAATCGACAGCCTGCTACCCCACAAATAGTCTGGCCCTGATATCGCCATTCCAATACCCAGATAATTGCCTTTTTGAATAGTTGCTGGGAAAGCTTCTCTTGTACCTTTGAAGGATACTGTTAGCTTGACCGCGCTTGCTCGGTAAGCTTCCAACCTGCCTTCTGTATAATGCGTAGCTGCATATCCTCCTATCAAAGGACTGGGCTGTTTGCCCGAAAAACAAGGACTAAATCGTGTGGGAGCGTCCGGTTCAAACCTCAAGTAAGCATCTTTCAGAAGCTCTCTTTCTGCGAAATCTGCTGGAACCATTAGCCACAGAATTAAAAGGATGCCAAGTATGAACCTCTTTGAGGAGATCACTTCAACCGTTTTTTCCTTCGACTTCTTGAGCCAATCATTTGGCGGCTTTAGACCACCCCTTCTTAAAGCCCATACCGCCCAGAGGGGTGAGAAAACTGTAAGGATCATACCTGCCGCCAGTCCAAAGCCAACAATCACGTAGCCCAGTGGATAAACGACTTTGCTGGGCTTAGGACCCCCGGCAAAGCTCAGACTCATGAGGATTGACCAGAATAGAAGGAAGACACCTACTCTTACAAGCCACCTTTCAGTAGAATGTCCCAGTTTGTTTTCTTTGCATTTCGCTAGTCCTATCACATTCAAAGATGTGCCTGTTGCCAGAGGTAACAGTATGGCTAATGCTTGAGGCCAATTGGGGATAAACCTCCAGAGAACACCGAAGTAGCCATGGAACAGCATCAAAAAGACAACTATCAGAACAGCGTTGAAAATAAGAATGGAGCTAATCGCTCTTAGATGATTGTACACATGTCATCATGTATGGGTTTTTCTGTCAATGCTCTTAAGCTTTGATCCGCATCAGAAGATAAGGTTGTTTTCCTTATGTTTAGGTATAAGGGAATCTTTAAGTAGACAACGAGTCGCATATATGCGAGAAGACATGCTTAAAACTTAGGAGATAGAAAAACGGTTTGTCTCGCAAGGCGAAAAAAACTGTCTCATCATTCTCGTATTATCTAGGGAAGGCTTACTGGAAACTGGTGACGCATAAGCCTTCAACTATCTTTCTAACAGCTTTAGCTATAGCCGCCTCGGTTTTTCTGCTTGGAGGGGGAATCTATGACATTTTGGAACAGCCCATAATAGCGTTCGTAAGTGGCGGAAGGATAATACCTTACTATCCCCAAGCCCTGAATGAACAGCTCTTAGGTGAAAGCATCGCTTCAATGATCTTATACTCTCTGGGTATCATAGGGTTGCTGTTGCTGTATCAGAGCACCAAGTACGCTTATAGCCCACGTGAAGCATTCACAATGCTTTTGATCGGCTTGCTTCTCCTGATTGTTGGATGGGTGCTAGTCGAGTTCTATCTCTTCCCCAGCACCATTAAGCCACTTCAGCAATGAAAGGAGAAACTACCAAGGCCTCCCTTTGATGCGAGCTACATATGCTAGAACGTTTGTTAGAACGTGAATAGGTATAGTCATAACCAGAATGACCAAAGCCATAGGAATAGTTGGTGGGGCAACTGGAAGAGAAAAAAGCAACGCACATGAGACAAAATCAATTTGATCAACTATAGGGAGAAAGGCGCCTGGGGCAATTTTTAGCCGCCTTTTGAGAAAAGCACCGCCCAGATCTCCTACTAGGGCACCTAAAGAAAGAGCAACAGCCAATAACCTATTGTAGTTGCCAAGAACAACACTCTCTCCAATACCTACCATTGTTCCAATGATTAGTCCTGCAAAGAACCCTCTAAAAGTCTTGTGAGAACCAAAGATCGGTTCACCGTCTCTGAAATTTTTGCCCAAATCTAAAGGTGTTCCTCCACCGAAAACCACTGGAACGGCGTTGGCGCTGTAGGCTGGGAATATGAATATGAGAGATTCAGCAATTAATTCCAAGGACAGCCTCAATTACCTCCTGTAATCACGCAAGCCTTCTCCTTCGATCTTCAAGGATATTATTCTGGAGGGTTTTCTTGCTGTACGACTTTCCACAGTTGCTTTGATTATTCTGGCCTTTGCTGTTGGCTTTAGGCTTATGGTCATGTCTGCCCAAAACTTCAAAACCCTTGTAGCAACAGGCTGCACTACATGTTCCTCAGAAACCATGCTTCGCACCTGGCTGGCAACCAGACTCACTACTTTCTGAGTTTTAGTGATTTGAGCTAAACAAGCCATCTGCCTGTTTAACTCACGGTTCAAGGCAAACGTTCTCATAACATCATTTCCCAATCTTTCACTATAAAGACCAGTAATAGTATCTACAACAATAAGTCTGACCTTCCCGCCTACATATTCGCTTAGCCTGTCGAGGACAACAGCTTGTTGCTCAAAATCTTCGGGTTTTATCAAGACAATTTGAGACCCAACGTTCTCGAAGTCTTCAGCAGCGATTTGCACCATTCGCCTAGGAAAAAATGTGCCGTCGCAGTCGACAAAGATCGTTTTGTAGCCCATTCTTGCACAATTGACGGCACATTGGATAGCCAAAGTCGTCTTTCCAGTTTCAGCTTCTCCATAAACAAGCACCACGTTCGCTTCTGGCAATCCACCTCTCAATTGCTCATCCAATGAGCCGCAACCAGTAGGAATTATTCTCTGCAAGGGACAACCACGTGCCAAACGAATTAATATTGCCAAAAATTAATAACTTTGTTTATGTTGACTATGAAAACACGAAAGGACAAACCATGAAGCCAAAAATCGCGGTAGTAACGATCTCTGGGAGAGCTTATTATCTACTAGTCAACGAGCTTAAAAGGAAGAAGGCGTCTTTTCTCAGCCTAACACCCAACGACAATATACCCATAGATGTGAAAGTTGTGATAACGACGGAGAAGGAACGCTCAAGAATAACACATGAAAACGTTCTGACATATGAGGAGGACAAGAACCCTGCAGAAGTTGTAGATGAAGCAATCAGAGTTGTTAGGGGAAAAAGAATCTATGATCGACTTGTAGTGGGGGTCGACCCTGGTCAGAATTTAGGCGTCGCAGTTCTTGGAGACGGTGAAGTTCTCCAAACTAAAAGCTGTTCAAATCTAAGGGAAACATTGGATGCCATAAAGGAGGTTCTCAGCCGAACACCAGCAAATTGCGCGATTGTTAGAATTGGAAGCGGCGTACCTTCTTTTGTGGAGGAGCTGTCGAACCGCTTGAATGAAGTTCTTCCAGAAAATGTCACGATTGAAAGCGTAAGAGAAGAAGGGACAAGCCAGTCTTTTGGCCAAACCTCGCATAGAAGGGGAAAGAGAGATGTCAACTCAGCTATAAAAATCGGCCAAAGACAAGGTAAAGCCCTGCCGAGAAGACGAATCGATAAGAGAGACCCAAGCGGATAAAGCCCTACCTGTCGACGGCCTGCTTTGATGCGTCTTGTTTCAGATAAGGCAGAAGTCCTCGGCGCATCCTTTGACATCGGAGAAAGGGGTGTGATTGGAATTGGAAACCGTACTCCCTTTTACGTGAAGAAAGACGCTTTCCTTGACATAGGGCATAGTTTGGGTTAGGTTGTTGAAGCTGATGAAGACACAATTCCGGTTTCCTATCACGTATGCGTGCCATAGATTACCGAAGGAGAGTTATGATACTCTTCACTCCAATTCTCAGGAGTGACGACTACAAGAGTTGGCAACACGACATTCGATGATGATGCAGAAAGATTAGCGTAACAAGCATTTTAGAAGACTAATCTTCAACTCTTCTAGATGGGCACAATTGATTAAGTGGACACTGTATGCATAAGGGTTTTCTTGCTTTGCAATATCTTCTTCCATGCAAGATTAACAAGACGTGAACAGCATAATAGTCTTGAGAGTTGAAGAGCAGTTGAAGCTCTTTCCTCACGCCTTCATAATCGGCTTTCACGTCTGCTAATCCCGTTCTCTTTGAAACTCTGTTCACATGTGTGTCAATTGGTAACGTTGGCTTTCTCGCGCTGAAAAGAAGCAACACATCA
>CAYGBS010000125.1:2256-4066 GCA_964348215.1 uncultured Candidatus Bathyarchaeia archaeon | reverse complement strand
AATCTGCGTTTGCCCCATCTGAAAGACGTAAGAGGGGAATCTTTGAATTAGCTGAATCGGAGCTCCAGGAGTAACTCCCATAGCCATGAGTTTTTGAAGCCTCTTCCGAGCTTTCGTAGAGATGTATGCAATTCTTCCCTTCTGTTCGGGTTTCAGCTGGGATAAAGTGACTATTATCTTTGCGGCCTTATCATAGCCTCTTAGGCAACACTTACCTCGGGGAATCGGGTACCCGTGAGGACAGATTTTGGGGTGTCCTAAGAGGGAGCAAATGTTTTCTTCTATGCCTTTTCGAATCACGTGTTCCAGTTTGCATGCAGTTTCTTCTATCAATGCCTCCTTGGTGTCTAAGACGTCAACCAGTAGGCGTTCTGCAAGTCTGTGTCTTCTAACAATATCTGAGGCCTCAGATTCTCCTTTAGAAGTCAGTAAGACTTCATCTTCTGATAGAACGATGAGGTTGAATTTCACCAGTTCCTTTATGGCGTTGTCCTCTCTGTCTACCCCTAGGTTGCTTAGGCTAAACTTAGGCTTTTGTTGCCTTTCTCTGAAGGTCCAGATGTTTTCCAGGATCTCCTCTGCACTTTCACTTAGCTCCACTTTCGTGTTTCCTCCATTTTTTCAGGATCCTAACTAATTTCGGTTCAGCGGGGGTTTCGAACCCACAATTGGGACATCGAATCATGTTGCACCCTTTAGTAAGCGGGCAGCCTTTGCAAGTCGTTACGCTTTCGCCTTCTTCAAATTCATAACCACACAAGGAACACTTCACAACTGAACCCCCAGAGTAACTAATGTGAGGTTTAGAAGAAATCCAACAAAGAAGGCAAAGGGAAATATGAATAGTGCCATAGCCAAAGCAGTCTTTAACCCTCTCTCTTTAATGTTCACAGAGAACTGAGCAATGCACGGAACGAAGAGAGTAAGGGTCACCGCGGCTACCACTAGTGGAATTCCAGACATCACGCCTGACTGCTGCAGGTCGAAAAGCCCTGCAGCTCCGTAGTCCCTTCTGAAAAAGCCAAAGAGAAATGCCACGGCTGCCTCGTTGGGAAGCCCTATCCACGCAATAGGATAAGTCAGAGCGCCTATGACTATGCCGAAGACGCCTGTTATTTGTCCTAACCACAGTAGAACGCTCGCTAGTATGAAGAGTGGAAATACCTCTTTGAAGTACCATTCTACACGTGTATACGTCTTCATTAACACGTTTCCTGCTTTAGGTATTCTGAGCGGTGGAATCTCCATAAAGAAGCTGGGTTTTTCTCCGGGCATAAGTTGAGTGGTAAGAAATCCCACCATTAAGAAGACTAAAGCCAAGACAATCGTCCAGATTAAGATCGCCAAAGCATTGCCCGCCAAAATGCCTAAAAGAACCCCTAGCTGAGCTGAGCAGGGAATGGCCAAAGCTAGAAGAAGAGTTGCGATGACCTGCTCCCTCTTGGTCTCTAAGGTTCTCGTGACTATGACAGCCATAGTGTCACAGCCGAACCCAAGGGTCATTGGAATGACAGCTCTCCCGTTCAATCCGATCTTCTTAAAGACGCGGTCGATGAGCAGAGCCATTCGAGGCAGGTAGCCTGTGTCTTCAATGATGGAGAAGGCTATGAAAAAGGTGCCCACGATGGGTAAGATGATAGCTACTGCGTAGCGGACTCCGAGGGTGATGATGCCATACTTCCCGACAAAAAGCTCCTGGACTATTGTGTAGGGGATGTAGGTGGTAAACAGTTCGGTAATGAACGGGTTGAAATGCTCTTCAAAAACGGCTCCCTCTAAAAAGTCAACCAAGGTTTGGGCTCCGAAGACG
>CAYGBS010000125.1:0-2246 GCA_964348215.1 uncultured Candidatus Bathyarchaeia archaeon | reverse complement strand
GTTCCGCAAGATTGCCGATCCCGGCTTGCCGATGGCGAGCGTCCGAGATGAGTTTCGGATGGCCGCGCCCGATCGGGTCAACCAAGGTTTGGGCTCCGAAGACGCCTACAAATTGGTAAAGACCAAAATACAACACGAGGAAAAAGATGGGGATACCTGTGAGCGGTCTTATCAATAACCTGCTGAGTCTTTCTGCAAAGGTGCGTTTGAACCCTGAAGGATAGGTAAGTGTTTCATTCATCATCTCCTTCGCTTCCAATTGTCTCTTTCTGTTTATGATGTAGCCAATTGGGTAACCGTTCTTTTGCTGGGCTTCATTAACGATCTTCTTGACGGTGCTATGACCGTCTTCCTTTTTTCGCTTAACTAGCTTCCAGATCTCAGGGTCGTCTTGCAGAAGTGAAAGCCCAATAGTTCTTTTTGAAAGCATGTAGTCCTTTTTTAAGAGAGAGGAGATCTTTTCCAAAGAAGCTTCAATGTGCGGATGATAACTGACCTTTCTTAGTTCGGATTTCTGGTAATTTAGAATTCTTTTCTGCAGGTCTTTCATTCCCCTGCGCGTGGTAGCCACGGTCGCAACCACAGGAACACCCAGTTCCTCTTCCAAGCGGTCTACGTCAATGTTAATCCCTAATTCCTCAGCTTCATCCATCATGTTTAGGACGAGGACCAGTGGAAGTTCAGCTTCAATTAGCTGAAACGTTAACGGAAGCATCCTCTCGAGGTTTTTGGCGTCGACCAACTGGATTACAACTTGCGGCCTTTCCTTAAGAAGTATAGATCTTGCAACTCGTTCATCCTCTGTGATAGGCAGAAGGGAGTACATGCCCGGTGTGTCTATGACCTCAAACTCTTTTTCTCCGATTTTTCCCTTGCCTCTGGACACTTCTACAGTTGTCCCAGGGTAATTTGACACAGTTACATATGACCCTGTAAGGTTATGAAACATAACACTTTTTCCCGTGTTTGGGCTTCCCACAAGCGCTATCTTCTCCATACCTTCAGCTGGAATTCTTCGTCTGCCTCGATGATGATGGCGATGCCTAAGGGCGTTAATTAAGACCAGAGCTCCGTGTTTGCCGTCTTTTAGGTGACTGAGTGGCAGCTTCAGCTTCTTTCATCCTCTTTGTGCTTTCATATATTTGGAAAACCTATAAATAAGATTTTAGCTTAGTGTAATAATATTAGGCAAGCCTAACAATCCAATTGACATATATGTAAAAGCAAGGACAGTTATAGGTGAAAGGTTATGGAGTCAGCCGAAGTAGTACAGCTAAGCAAGAGCGAAGAAGGATACGTAGAAACAATTTACGACCTCATTCAAGAATTTGGATACGCCAGAGTTGCCGACATAGCGCACGCTCTAAATGTGAAACCTCCAAGCGTGACAAACATGCTTCAAAAGCTAGATGAGCAGAATTTTGTCACCTACAAACGCTATAGAGGCGTTGTACTAACTACAAAGGGAAGGCAGCTCGCAGAAAAGTTAGAAAAACGGCATCACGCTTTGAAGGAATTTCTAGTCATGATAGGAGTCAGCGAAGAAAACGCTGAAAAAGATGCGTGCGAGATAGAACATAAAATAAACCGTGAGACAGTAGAAAAACTCGCAAGATTTGTAGAATTCGTACAATCAGCACCTCAGCCTCCCCTCTTCCTAAAGCATCTTAAGAAGTTTTACAAAACTGGAAAACGCCCAAAACATTGCAAGCCTAAGCCAAAGTAAACCCTAGTCAAGCAGCCACACATCTACTTCTAAATTATACCCTACTCGTTGCCTTCTTCAATTCTCTTCCATCCCGCCGCAGCTAGAGTTCCATCAAGATTTTCAGAGAACTTCCTTTTCTCTCTAATCCCGCACCGTAAACATTCCCTTTCAGAGAGCACATACTTTTGTCTCGTTGTTTTGGTTCCTGGAAGTAAACCAGGTTCCTTCCAGACGATGGACACACGTTTTCCATAATTCCTCCATTTATGCAACCTTAGTTTGCATAGCAGTCCAGGCAATCATACATGTCCTCAAAACTAAAATTCGGTTGATCTTGTATTAAGATCTTGTTTTAATTTTGTCGTCTAAACTCTCACAGGACTTGTGGGCTTTCTCCGTAGTTTCCGGCTGCTATGACTATGTCGAGGATGTCTACGTCTCCGTCGCCGTCGATGTCGCAGTTGCCATCATACCTCGGCTCGCCCTCCGTTGAACCATAAGAACCCGCAATCGTTACTAGGTCGAAGATGTCAACGTC
>CAYGBS010000124.1:0-4208 GCA_964348215.1 uncultured Candidatus Bathyarchaeia archaeon | reverse complement strand
CGGGGTCCCTAGCGCCCGAGGCTAAGAGCCTAGGCCAAGCTAGCCGACAGCCCCTCATTTTTTTGGATTTAGAGCTTGTTTTGAGGTTATTTGATCTGTGTATACTTTGTGTATCAGTTTGCAGGTAGCTAGTTGTTGTATCAATCTTGTTATATATTTCAGATTCTACGGCTTTTCTGTATTCTTCTGTTAGATTCTTATCTCTTCCAATATAACACCATGATCTCTTAATACCATCCCAGTGTTCAACATACCAGTAACGATATGTTCTCCCTCTGGTTTTTGTTTGCTTTATCAGTAGACTACCTTTCTTTCCACATTTTATACAAGTCACATTCGGTATACCTTTCACCTCCTTTCTGATCTAACCTATCCTTAATTACCCTGAACACACTACCCTAAATGAGCCTTTTTTGCAGCATGGCAGAAACAATTGTCTTACGCTGTTTTTCTTAGCCACAAGGTCATTAAGGGATTTGACTAAGATATCTAGGCTAATTTGTTGTTACCTTCTCTTCCCTCTGTTTTGAACAGCTGAGATCCAGCTTCTTTTGTCATTCAAAAACAATTTTCTAAGGAGTGTGGTCTCAGTTAGTGTTAGTTGCTCTCAGAGTCCATGTTTATTTGAACATCACGTTGCTTCCAACAATCAGACCCAATCCCAACCCATAAGACAACTGACCAACAAGAAGCAAACCTAAACCTACAAGAACAACTCCAAATGCGTTTACGATGAGGTACTTTTTAGCTCTATCCATCTTTACCCCCTACCAAAATAGTACGTATGTTCCTATATGATAAAAATTGCTCAGCTGCCAAAATCAAATAATAATGCTTCTTTTTTGGTTTAAGAGTGTTCTTCAATAATATAAATTTCGTTAAGTGTTAGATAGGATTCTCAGCACAATGGTTTTGTGTGGTGGAAGCCCAGATTTGTTGGGGTATTATGCAGGGGAAAGTTTGTTTCAAAGATTCAGAGGGAAGCATTCTTTGCGGGATCTTGTCAAATCCAGTTTCTGGCAAGAAAGGAGAAATCGTAATTCTCTGTCATGGTTTTGGCACGAGCAAGGATGGTCGTACGTATGTCAGGTTACAGGAGATTCTGAACGGTTATGAGATGTCCACTTTTCGATTTGATTTCTTCGGTCATGGTGAAAGCGAAGGAAGCCTTGAAGACATAACTGTCTCTGAGGCTGTTGACGATGTCTTGAATGCTATTTCCTTTGTCAAGGAGCGGGGCTATTCTAGAATCGGGCTTGTTGGTTCAAGTTTCGGTGGGATGAGCAGTGTAATCGCAGCTTCCAGGTCTGATGATCTGTTCGTTTTGGCTCTAAAGTCCCCTGTCTCAGATTACGTAGAGGTGGAGATTAGGAGGATAGGTCGAGATGGGGTCAGGAGATGGAAGAAGACTGGGTATGTTGAATTCGAAGTTTCTGAGAGACGAAGAGTCAGGTTAAAGTATTCTTTCTTTGAAGATCTCAGAAGCAACAATGTTTATGAGGCTGCAAGAAAGATCAAGATTCCAACTCTGATCGTTCACGGTGCTGATGATGAAGTTGTCCCGATTGGTCAAAGCAAGAAGACCGCGAATTTGATTGAGAACTGCAAGCTGAGGGTCATTCAAGGCGGTGACCACAGATATTCTAATCCTGAACATTTTGAGAAGATGGTGAATCTGATCTCTGAATTTATTATTGAGAAGTCCTTTCCAGTTGCAACCAGTTAATTTCTGCTTAGGTTTCCTTACGAATCTTAGAACAGTAAGTAATCACAGAATTCTCTATTTTTGGTTGTTCCTCCAAATTCTGGTTCACGGTTTCTCGGAACTCTCTAGTCTCCTTCGCACGGTCTCTGCGAATTTCAGGTTTTCAAAGGCCTTTAGACGTTTGACTGTAGTATTATACGTGTCGATGCTTTCTTCCTCCAGCGTTTCAGAGTATCCTGCACCTGAGTCGATTTCCTCCAGCTTCTCTATCAAGACCCTTCTCTCCTCCTTTGGCATGACCTTGAGGTCTGTCATGGCTGCTGCACGAGCATAGACCCCCTCGTCCAGAAGATGCTTCAACGCTTTGAACGGGAGTTCATAGAATTCTCCGGCGGCGCCTGTTCTTCTACTGAAGCCTTCAGGTGTTGCTGCCTTGAAGGAAACCCGAACGTAGATGAACCTTGAGAACTTCGATATCTTCTTTACGTAATCTCTGTCTGATCCAAAGAGTATGCCATTAGTCTCCAAGTAGAAGGGATATCCCGATTCCTTGACGTGTTCAAGCAGCTCAAGTAAGTGCTCCTTTCCGATGGTTGGTTCACAGCCAGATAGACGAAGTTTGTTGACCTTGAAAATACGTTTTCTCCAGTAATCCGAACGGATTATGCCTCTCTCTGCAGCTTTGAAGAGTCTTTCGGCTGCTTGCTTCGGTGAATAGAACGTTCCATAGTTCTCTGGGAAATCTCTTGACCAGTTACTCCAGCAGTAGATGCACCGTAAACAGCAACCGGCGGCATAACCAGTTGCTATTCCCCCGTAGACAGGCACGGAGTAGAAGTTTGTGTATTTCCTTTCTAGCCCTTCTGAGCCTTCTCTGGTCACTATCTTCTCTGTCTCTCTTGCCAGCTCTAAAGGGTCAAAGGAGGCCGATTCAGGGGTTAGGAACCGTTGATAACCCATTTTCTGATATTCACCATATAATGGTCAGAATAAAAGTTGACAGGGTGTCCCCCTCTTTCTAAACGCGCTATCCAGTTCTACCTTCTTTTGGTTAAAGAAATTTTCCTTCATTGCATATTCCAGTTTGTGTTTTCTGTACACCCAATCTCCGTAGTGATAATTCATTCTATCGATTAACACATTGTCCACTTTTCCTTCGAGCTTCACCACAAGTTCTTCAGCTCTTGGGAGCAGAGGTGCTATCATCGCATATGTTTTGATTCCTATGGAATGCATTTTCTCCAAAGCTCTGATCCTCTCTTCAATCGGTGGTGCTTTCGGCTCGAAGATGTTCCTGATTTTCTCATCAGCCGTAGTTATTGTAAGTCCGGCTTCAATCTCTTTGAATTTTGTAAGCAGCTCTATGTCGCGCAAGACAAGGGGGGATTTTGTCTGAATTGTTACAGGCCAACTGTGCCTTGACAGGATTTCGAGGCATCGTCTCGTCAGTTCATATTTCTTCTCAAGTGGTTGGTAGGGGTCGCACACTCCGCTTATCCAAACTCTGCCAGCCCTCTTTTTTTCTATCTCATCCTGTAGTAAGGTTACTGCATTGACTTTCACATCTACGAATTCGCCCCATTTTTCCATGTGTCCGGTGAATCTCTTCATAAATCGTGCGTAACAGTAGGTACACTTGTGCTGGCAGCCGACGTAGGGATTAATCGTGTAGTCGGAGACCTTTGATTTTGACAGGATACCTTTTGCTTGGATTTCCCTTACTATCATGAATTTATCCACTTTTTGACCAGAATTTCGGAATGAGCATAGGGACTCTTTCTTGGTAGTCGCTGTATTCTTCTCCGAATTCCCTTATCAGTTCATCCTCTTCTTTCCTGGAAATTAGGTAGATCAGCATTATTAAGATCGGGGTGAAGAGCATGGAATACCAGGCAGAGAGAAAAACGGATAATCCTAAGTGAGACAATATCCACCCAAGATACTGCGGATGCCTCACAACAGAATATACACCTGTCGTTTTCAGCTTCTCTGGCTTGCAGTGTGTTTCAGCAACTTCCATACCAGTGGTCCTCGCCCCTTCGATGCCGAACCAAGCGCCAAACGCTGTCAAGAATATAGAAACCATCAGATGTAGAATAGGAGTCGAGAGATCAAAAACTGAAATAGTCAGGTCTGAGAATATTGGAATAGTGAATCTTGGTTGCGGTGAAATCCACAGCCCGATCAGTAATATGAACTCCATTGTTCCGGAGATTGCTCCGTATATCTTCCCGATTTTTACTCCTCTTTTCCTGCCGTATTTCTTCTGAAGTTCGATATGTTCTACCGATTTTAAGTGAAGGAGTATCGCTGTGAACATGCACAAGGTGCAGATGAAGAACCAGATGTACATTTTGTTCCTAAAGGAGTACTCATCCAGACAGTTAAAAATGCAGGTTCGAACTCATGTCTCGCTGGTCATATGGTGTGAAGCCTCGAGCGGGATTTGAACCCGCGACCTACAGCTTACAAGGCTGTTGCTCTAGCCACTGAGCTACCGGGG
>CAYGBS010000123.1:2924-4360 GCA_964348215.1 uncultured Candidatus Bathyarchaeia archaeon | reverse complement strand
TGTATTGTCTAATGAAAAAATTTCACGCAAGTTTTTTTGACCCTACCGGGAAAGGGCTCCGCACATGCGCGCGCGCCGGGGTAGGCGATTAAACAACCAACGTCGCACCCGCCAGGCTGAGATGGTTGCAGAAATTGTAAAGGCGAGAACTCGGCCTAACAGTTCTTTCATTGTGTTGGGTGATATGAATGACCCACCGACTTCCCCCTGCCTCAATCCCTTTGTGGGAGATCCAAAACTACAACTGACCAATGCATTATCGAACCCAAGAGAAACGCGACCGCCAAAGCCTGACACACCGCCACCGTCCTCTACAGCTTGGACACACAGATACAAGCCAAGCCGTCAACCAGCAAAGTACGAGCTATACGATCAAATCTGGCTAAGCCCCGCACTGGCGACAAAACAGACCGAAGCTTGGATCGACCGCCGAAAATTGCATAAAGGAGATGGTAGTGATCATAAATCCAGCGCGCGCGCGCAGTGAGGATTTTTTCTCAGCGCGCACCGCTTAGAAAGGGTGAGAAGAAGATTGAAATATCGGCAAGTCAGGCTGCCAAGACCGAGCAGTCCTGAGCGCCAAGGAAAAAGGAGGTGTTGACATGATTCATGTCGATCGGAACCGAGTTCCGATGCCATCGGTTCTCGGGCCTGATCCGGACTCATTGGGGAAAAGAGAATTAAAAGAATCTGCAGAGTTCTACGCCGACCCCGAGAGTGAACGTAGACAGAGGCGTTTTCGCTTTAAGGCTTACATGGATAAATCAGTTATGCAAGCGCTGACAGAACTTTTCCATGGCAAGTGTGCTTACTGTGAAACAAGGATAACTGATACTGCTTATCCTGAAATCGAGCATTATAGACCAGAAGGTGGGGTAATCGGGGAAAAAGGGGAGTACTATCCTGACTTGTATTGGTGGCTGGCAAATGAATGGACTAATCTTCTGATTGCTTGTAGTATTTGTAATCGAGCAGGGTTTGAAGGGGGAAAAGGGAGTCGATTTCCGTTAAGAAAGGAAGCTAAGCGTGCCATAAAGCCAGGCGATGAAAAGGATGAAGAGCCATTACTGTTAAATCCATGTGTAAATTATCCGGAGAAACACCTTGTTTTCGCTGATGACGGGCGGGTTTTTAGTGAAACAATAGAGGGAAAAACAACAATTACACTGTTAGACTTGAATCGCGAACCCCTTGTGGCAGAACGTAGAGAGGTAGTTCAAAGCGTTGTGTCTATGATCAAGGAAGCTGAGGAATCTTTTGAACTATTGAAAAAGTTTTCCAATGACTCCGATCAGAGAAGGCAAATTAGAAATCTCATTGGGATTGAGAAGAAACTTACTTTTTTGATGGAACAAACAAATGCTGATCAAGAGTATGCTGGTCTTAAACGACAGTTGATAGAACCGAAGTTGGCAAGGTTTTGGAAAACCTTATCG
>CAYGBS010000123.1:828-2914 GCA_964348215.1 uncultured Candidatus Bathyarchaeia archaeon | reverse complement strand
CCGCCGCCGCCGTCGTGGGAGGAACCTTCCTTCACATATACGAAGGCGATGCAGAAAAGTGCTAAGAGATCTTTCCGTGAGTATCAAAAAGTACAAGCGGATTATTCGTTGAAAGACGAAGAGGGTCTTCGGAAGTACCGTCTTCAACGTCCTCTTGTGGAGTGGATTGAGATCCACAATATAAAATGCATCAGGCATCTAAAATTAGACCTAATTGCACCTCATGTCGGCAAGATACCTTGGCTCATGATACTCGGGGAGAATTCTACTGGGAAAAGTACAATCCTGCAATCTATTGCTCTTGTGCTAGTGGGTCCAGACTACTTTGCAGAACTAATTAGCAAGAGAAATGTCAATCCTTCTGAGTATATTCGAAAGGGGACCAAGAGTGGTTACGTTAAAGTGCAACTGACTGGATTTCCCAAGCATCATAAACTAACCATAATGAAAGAGGCTCTACAGTTCACGAGCCCGTTAGGTGAGATTTCCGAGATACGCTTTAGGGAGAACCAAGTTGTACAATCTGAAGGGAAAGGCTGGACTCCACAAACATTGGTGTTAGGTTATGGAGCAACTCGACTTCTACCTCGCACGCAAGAAATTGAGGATTATGGAGGAAACTTCGGTAGAGTTGATAACCTATTCCATCCCTTCGTTCCTTTGGTTAATGCTAGGCGTTGGCTTCTTGGATTGCCCGAAGATAAATTCGACTACACCGCCCGCCGAATTAAGGAGCTACTAAGTCTTGGAGAAAGGGATGAACTTGTTCGTCACGACAATCGAGTTTGGCTTAAAGCACACAAAACCACTGTACCTCTGGAGAGCTTGGGCGACGGATACCAAACAGTGATAGCCCTTGCCGCAGACATTCTTGAGATCGTTCTTAGGGAGAAATTGTGGCCGACACCAGAAGACGCCCACGGGATCGTTTTATTAGATGAGATCGGTTCCCATTTACATCCGACTTGGAAAATGCAAATTGTCTCAAATCTTCGGAAATTTTTGTCGGGAATTCAGTTCATCGTGACAACGCACCAACCTCTCTGTCTACGTGGACTCGACAATGGAGAAGTAGTCGTAATGCGAAGAGACAAAGATGATCGAATATTTGCTGTCACTGATTTGCCACCAGTTAAAGGGCTTCGAGTAGACCAACTTCTTACTTCCGAGTATTTCGGTCTTAATAGCACCTTGGATCCCGAGATCGACAAAATGTTCAATGAATATTATCAGCTTCTTTCACTAGCTAAACTATCAAAGGATCAAGAGAAAAGACTCAAAGAATTGCAAAGACAAGTAGAAGAATTTGATTTGACGCGCATGCGCGGAGCAACGCGTAGGCAACGCTTGATGTTACAAGCGATTGACCTCGCTCTCGCAAGGGAAGAGAAGATAGATCTGGAGGAAATTGGAAGCATAGAAGACGAAACTCAACGTATCATGAAAGATATTTGGGCTAAGCTTAGAGCAAAGGAGAGCAGTTGATATGATCTATGTCGATCGGAAAAAGGTCGCAAAACCAAAAATACTTGAAGAGGCTTTCCAAAAAGGAAAATGGAAAGGTAAGACGGAAAGGCAAGCGGCAATTGCTTATTTTACTGAAAATCAAAAAATAACTGGCTTCGGATATTGGAAGAGGTACAGCTCTCGAGAAGTGAGAGCGGCTTTAATAGAACTTTTTTCCCGGAAATGTGCCTATTGCGAGACTGCTTTTATGGCAAGCTCACCCATTGAAGTTGAGCATTACCGTCCTAAGAGCGTTGTGCTGGTCCAGGATGATGAAGGAAATTTTAGTGAGCGTTATGGCTACTATTGGTTAAGTGCAGACTGGGAAAATCTTCTTCTGTCCTGCATAGATTGTAACCGCCAGCGATATCATGAAACATCAGAAGACGAGGAGGAACTCGGCGGGAAGAAGAACCTATTTCCTGTCATTGACGAAGAAAAGAGGGCGAAAAGACCTGGTGAAGAGAAAAATGAAGCTGACGGAGTTGTCCCAACGGATCGGTATTTCACTGACCAACCTTTCACTGCTGAAAACCGGAAGAGTCAAGTGGGAACCGGTGATCGCAGTGAACGCATTCGC
>CAYGBS010000123.1:0-818 GCA_964348215.1 uncultured Candidatus Bathyarchaeia archaeon | reverse complement strand
AAGAAAAGAGGGCGAAAAGACATGGTGAAGAGAAAAATGAAGAGAAGTATCGCCTCTTGCTTGACCCTTGTCGTGACCACCACCCAGAAGAACATTTGGAATTCACAGAAGAAGGTATTGTTAAGCCAGCGATTCAATCCGATGGTCAAGTGAGCAAGATGGGAGAAGAAACTTTGAGAGTTTATGGACTTTGGCGACCTTATCTAAAGGAGCAAAGGGAAATACATTGTAGAATAATTCTTGATCAAATCAGTAGGATAGATTCACTTCAAAAGCTGCTCAACGATCTTGTGAAGAAGTTACAGGAAGAACCGGACGATAACTCAATTAAGCAAATGAAGAAAAGTGTGGAACAACTGTTGGAACTTGAAATGGGTAAACTAAGAGAGTTTCAAAGTAGCGAAAAACCATATGCGGGGATGGTCCGCCAAATAGTGAAGAAACATTTTCCAAACTTTAGTTGATTTGTTAGGGAAATCGCTAGGGCTCTTCTACTTCTTTTTTGAAAATCTTGGGCGAATGTTAAATGTAAAACTGGCAACTCCAATTGTTCTATCTCTTTTTCGTGCGCTAGGCTTTGGTGCAGATTCCTTCGAGGCAGTAGATTGTTAGTTTTTGTTTTTCAGGACATTTGGGTTGTAAGTCGCATCTTGGACAGATTTTTGAAACGTCATCCAGCTTCAGTGTTCCCCTTCGTTTGTGTAGGCCATATAAAAGTTTGAGGTATTTGCCTTCAGCTATTCTCGGCACTTTGTACCTGTTTTCGAGACCAAACCATTCGTAGAGTCGCTTATCACCCTTCGACGAGTTGCAGCTTT
>CAYGBS010000122.1:0-4405 GCA_964348215.1 uncultured Candidatus Bathyarchaeia archaeon | reverse complement strand
CTAATCCTTCTTTGCTGGCTAGCCCGATATGTTTGACCAGTTTGGGGTTTACTCCCGCTACTTCAGCTGCAGCTGTATCCAACGCCACTGGATCACAGCTAGCCATAACTAGTCCAAGTCTGTGGGGGTGAGCCCCTGAAACGATGATTCCGTCGAGGATACATAGGTCGAATTTCATGAGTTTGTTAACGGCAACGATGGCTTCGTTGAGTTTTTGGTGGTATTTGAATTTCTTAGGGTAGGGATTACACCCAAAGATATTCTTTAGAGCGCATGAGATGCCGGTTTGTGCAAGATACTTGATTTTTGGAACGTTCACTCGCAAGTCGGCATTCCTAATTGTTCGTGGTACAACTATGTTGAACGTGTGACCTTCAACTTCAGTTCTAAACGTATCACCTTTATCTCGCGAAAGGTTGACTAGATCTATCTCATAATGCTTCGCCAATTTTCCGAATCCAAGTATCTTAAAGGCATGCTCGCACTTCATGGCTGAGGCATCAGACTCAACGATTGAAATGTTGACATCAGGAGAAACCTGGTTTCTGATTATCTCGATCAAAGCTCCGACAAAGCGGGGGTCAGTGGTCTGTCCTGTGGAATAATCCCAGTAGTAACACATGTTGGGCTTTATCACTACGTTCTTTATGTCTTTGGGGAATCTGTATTGAATAAGCTTTAGAGATTCTAAAATGCCTTGCCTGAACTGGTGTGGCTGTTGGGCCTTGACAAAGCTTACTAAACTCAAGATGAAACTTCCGCGTCAGAGGAGGTTTTTCTTTTCAAGCATGCTTCTGGTTAAGAGTGATCTAGGCTCTTTCAAGGTGTCCCAGAATGTGAACTTCTTTCTCAGCACGATAGTCAGCAGAGCGCTTAGCAGGATGCAATTGTTGTAGACTATCCCCACAGCTAACTCTCTAGTCTTAGGTAGAAGGAGCACTACTAGAAGGATGGGAAACGCAATAAGGGAATAAGGTAGAAAGCTTGAAATCATCATCAATGTTGTGGCGACAAGAAGAAGAAAAATGACGGGGTTGAAAAGATAAAAGAAGATCTCCGGCATCGCTATTCGTTTTGGAAGACGTAATTGATTTCTCATCAAGAGCTTCAAGCATCTGGCATAAATTCGCACAAGTTGACTGGCTCTTCGCAATTTCGTGGAAATCATCGTTTTCCAAGTGAAGGGTGAAATGTCAAAACAGGTAGCCCCTGGGACGAATATAGTTCTAGCTCCTTTTTGCACAATGTCTAAAGCTGTACCTGAATCATCAGTTTCGCGATTAAATTCAGTTAGAACATTTCTTTTGTACGCAGCAAAGAGCCCGTGGAAGATCACTGTTGAATGGATTTTAGATTCACCAAGCCTAATAACTTTGAACGTTAAGTCAAGATAAGCTTCTTCAGTCTCTGTGACCCAAGATTGCTCAGAATTTAGCATTCTTTGTCTCCCGATGACTGCTCCTACGGTTGGATCAGCAAGATAAGGTATCGCCTTAGTGATGATGTCGGGAACCCAAAACGCATCAGCGTCAGACATGATCACGATATCATGTTTTGCATGTTTTAATGCGAGGTTCAGAACCCCAGATTTTCCTTTTCTTTCCCTTTCACTTATTAGTTCTATGTTCAGTTCTGGGTGTAAGCTGAGGAATTTTGATGCTTCATTCAGTGTATCATCTCTTGAAGCGTCATCTATCAGTATGACCTGCATCTTTTCTTTGCTATAGTTTACCTTAGATAGATTCTCAAGTTTGAATCCTATTGTTTTCTCCTCGTTGTGTGTAGGAATTATGATCGTTATCGGTGGATTGAATTCCTTGTCGACTTTCACATTCCACGGCTGAGAGGCAACATGTCGCAGGTACATGAAATATAAGCTTGGGAGGCCTACAAAGATGAGGCTGAGAGCAGACCAAATAACTATTAAAAAGCTCAACGCTTGTCCCTTCGTGTGATAGTCCGGAACCGTCCACTACGGTAAACTAGATCTCTTCTAGAACAGAAGGAACAACGTCGTTAGCAACTCTACTATACAGTTTGAGCAGCCTGAGCTGAAGATTCCACCAGTACTTTGATGAAAAAAAGTTTGCTTTTTGAAAAACCCTCTTGAACGTGGTCAGGCTCTCTCCAACTGTCTTAATGTTTCTTGGGTTTCCAAGTTTTTCCCTTGCAGCGAGTCTCAAGAACTTTATTCTCTCAGGGTTGTGTCCCATAATTCGTGAGGCAACCCAGTCAATCGAATACGAGTCTCTGCACGCCATAATTAGATCCAAAGCGATCGGATAGCGCCCTAGAGCGACGATACCATCGACTATAGTCAAGTGGGGATGTAATATCTTGTTTATGCCGACAATAGCTTCGGCCAGAATTGGGTGGTAAGCGATTTTTCTCGAGGACGCGATACATCCAAAGATATTCTTGAATGCGCATGTGATTTTGGTCTCAACCATCAGTTTCAATTTTGGCACATTGATAAACAAGTCCGTTTTTAAGAGTGTCTGAGGAACTTTAAAGGTAATCTCATGGTCATCTATCTGAACTGTCCTTTCTTCTACGTCATCGCTGGAGAGATTTTGAAGCTTCACACTCTTTTCCTTAGCCAGCTTTTCGTATCCAAGCATCACGAAAGCATGTTTCGTCCTCATAGCTGTAGCATCAGCCTCAACCACACGGATGTTAACATCTTCCCCATATCTTTCACGAAGGCAGTCTATGATGCCAGCGACCACACGAGGATCTGTAGTATAACCAGTCGAGGCTTGCCAATAATAACACAGATTCGGTTTAATAGCCACTGATTTCACAGGACCAACTGGCTCAAAGTTTATGAGATTTAAGGCTTCGTCAATAGAGCTTTTCACTTCTTCAGCATTATTCACTTTCACTAAACTGACAACACTAGTCATGTTCTAATTATCTCTCCCTCGTTGTAGATGTTTCTTGTTAGCCTCATAGGCCTCTTTGATGATTTCAATGGTTTTCAATCCATCAATAGCTGAGACAGACGGATCAGAATCATTTTCTATACACTCGAAGAAATGCCGTAATTCCTTGTAATATGATTCGTAGTAATACGTAAAAGACAAGGGTTTTATTCTCTTTCCTACCGCTTTCCTAAGTATATTCTTAGCTCCCTCCTTCAACGCGTGGAGATACATGTTTCTTGGGGCAATACTCTCACTGGACAAATATCCAGCTGTGCCATGAAGAATTACACGAAAGTTGTATTCGGGAAAAACGGATTTTTGAAACCATCCAACATTTATTATCCCTTTCGACGAAGTTTTTGATGACTGCAGTACCAATATCGCACCGTCTTCAATTGGAAGGTTGTATTTGTGATCCAAAGACGAAAAAAGCACACTGCAGTTTCCTCCAGAGAAAAATCGAAACAGATCAATCAAATGATAACCCAGATCAAGTAAAACGCCGCCCCCAGACTTCTTAACATCAAACCACCATTCAGGTACAGGCGTAGGAACCACTCCATGCCCGAAGGGACCGTTCAGTAATTCTTCTACAGTCACGACCTCTAGATCCCCTATCCTACCATTGGCGAGAATATTCTTCATCTTCTCAGTTACATCGAGAAACCTCATGGAATGCCCTACCATGAATTTTCCTCCACTTCTATCTGCCAATCTGACGATTTTACGGCATTCCTCCACCGTGTTCGCCAACGGTTTCTCCACAAAAACACTAAGTCCCTCTTCAAGCGCCAGTGACACGCTTTCCAGGTGCAGGAAGTTAGGCAGAGATATGAGAACCGCGTCCATATCAGAAGAATCGTTCAATAAATGGTGATAGTCTGTGTAAAGATTCTTGACCCCAATATGCCTTGCCTTCCTCAAAGCTCTCTTAGATGCATCTGCAGCGGCAACTACTTTTACCCCATCTACATGCAGACAATTCATCATGTGTAATCTGCCCATATGTCCAAGGCCAATTAAACCCACATTCAACATCTTTTTCTCCTCTCGAACACAACGGACATATTATAGTGGAAACTATTGCTGCAACGAAATGCAACTAAAAACAACAAAAGGTGACCAATTTTACGCGCGCTTCACCTTCAATTATGAGCAAGGCAAGACGGCTATTATACAATCCTTTGAACGCTTTGAACGGGAAAAGTATTCAAGTATACTTTTACACTTTTCTCTTAGTGGAATGAGATTGACAGCAACCATAAAGATCGAACATGAGAAAAAGCAAAAACTGGACAAGTTCCTAGCTTCACTCCTACTCCGAGAAAACATAAAGATAACACTTCAAGAAGCAGTAGGATTGATAATAGACTACGCCCTCGAAAACGAAGAAGACATAATCAAAAGACTGCAAGAACTACCGCCGCTAGAAGAGGACCTCGCATGGAAGAAATTTGAAACCTTGAAGGACAAACCAC
>CAYGBS010000121.1:552-4424 GCA_964348215.1 uncultured Candidatus Bathyarchaeia archaeon | reverse complement strand
AAAGTAGAGAAAGTAAAAACCGAGTACAAAGCCTTAGAAGTGAAGAAAGCAGAAGCACTTGCTCGTTGGCAGAGATACTTCAGCAGAGCGAAATGAGATAACGGAACTGATAACATGGGAGTCAAGAAGATTATGTCACAAGAAATTGTGCCTCCTAGAAGCACCGTAACTTTGGACGTTGTGAATGAAACCTAGAGATCGGAAGACTTGCCGTGATGAAAGGCTAAGAGGTTCCACTAAAGTCACTTTTCGTGGGACTTTATGAGTTGAAGGTGATTGCGTCTTCGGGAGCAGTCTCTCAGCAGAGAATCTGGACGGTGAAGACGATGTCACTGTTAAAAGGAATCTTGAGATTATGAATCGGGTTAACATAGAGGATGGATGTTTGATCGTTTCTGGGGGGGATGACTGCAAAAAAGGTAGATGTGGACAGAAGTTTAACTGTAGAGGAGAAGTTAAGGAAGTGGACAACCTTCCTTAGATTTCTAGTTTGTGATCAGCTTTCTGAGCACTTTTGCTCAGAAGCAATAACTCCACTGTCCAAGTCATATCGTTTACATGTGAGGGAAGGAAATGCCGCTTACTGATAAGCTGAGAAACGAGTTCTCCTTTGTTAGAGGAAACTACGCTGTTCTTGTCGTAAGCTGGATTCTAATGGATTTCGCCATGGAGCTTCCAGCAACTTATTATTCGCTTTATGTTCTTGAGCTGGGCGCCACGGAGACAATTCTCGGAATGATAGGGCTCTTCTCGTTTCTGGCATTGGCTTCCATGCAGTTTCCTGGTGGCTATTTGGCAGATAAGTTTGGCAGAAGATGGCTCATTGTCTCTATGACCTTTGGAGTTGCACTATCTTATACTTTCTACGCAATAGCTCCTTCGTGGCACTTTATCCTGATCGGTGCAGTCTTGATGAGCTTTCTTAACTCAACTTATCAGCCAGCCTTGTTGGCAATGATCGCTGATTCCGTGCCCTCTGAGAGAAGAGGCATGGGATTCGGCATAATTATGCTCATAACAAGCGCCTCCACTACTCCTGGACCCTTTGTCGCGGGTGTACTCTACAATCAGTTTGGCTTAGTTCAAGGTATGAGAATAAGCTATGGAATCGTAGTGATGCTGTTCCTATCTGCAGCGTTCATTAGATTACTGCGACTAGAGGAAACCATGATAAATGCTCGAAGGCCTAGCTTGAACGAACTCGTGCAAAGCTATCCAGTCGCTTTGAAAGAAAGCTTTGGTGTTTGGAAAAAGCTGCCTCGTTCTGTATTTTACCTCTTCCTTTCTGTACTTATGATTACCTTCGGATTTGCCGCAGTGCAACTCTTCTTTGTAGTGTATGCCGTAGAAGAGCTTCTGATTGATGAAGCTATCTGGCCGTTCATCCTCACAGCGTTGTTTGTGACAATGATAGTTTTGGCTATTCCTATGGGAAAACTCGTAGACAAATTCAACAGGAAACTACCCCTCTTGGCAGCATACGTAGTTTTCGGAGCTTCGATGTGGCTCTTCGTAAACGGAGATCTGATAAGGCTCTTCGTTTCTCTCGTATTGGTGGGTGTGGGACAGGTTATGATGAACTCGGCTTTCAGTGCTTTGCAGGCCGATTTGACTCCGAAGGAGCAGCGCGGCAAAGTGAATGGCTTCACAAACTTTGCAAACTTCATATTTATGGCGTTTGGCAGCCTAATAGGAGGATTCTTGTATGAACACGTTTCTCCCCAACTGCCTTTCTTTCTGGCAATAGGTTTCGTCGTTCCATCCTTTGTTCTGACGCTCGCTTTAGTTCATGAACCAGAGAAAAGGGAAGATTAAACATGGCTAGCATTTCTGATGATTTTCCAGAGATCGATAATGATTTCACAAACACATTTTTTATATAAGTTCTGTTCCATTAAGAGGCATGTCAACTAGCTCTGCAGAGAGAACCTTAGTCCAAATATCATTATGGGCAGTTATGGCAGCACTAGTTTGCGTAGCAACTCTGATTATACGAATCCCGAATCCCATGGGAGGATACTTTAACATCGGAGATGTTATGGTTTTTGTTGCCGCATTAACCTTTGGACCAATCGTGGGCGGTGTCGCGGGAGGAATAGGTTCATCCCTAGCAGATCTTATAGGATTTCCCGTCTTTGTAATTCCAACTCTATTCATAAAAGGCATAGAAGGTTTCCTTGCGGGGCTTATCTCAAATAAAAAAACCATCTTTCGAGACGTACTCGCTGTGACCATAGCCGGTACTGAAATGATAGTGGGATACTTCATAACTGAAATCTACTTGTGGGGAATAGGAGATGCATTATTGGAAATTCCCGGGAACATCGGTCAGATAGCTATTGGAGGAATTGTAGGAATCCCGATAGCTGTGATTCTGCGAAAGAGATTGCCTGAGATTATGAAAAGCTAATTTCCTTTTTCCAAGCACTACACATTCTAGTTTTTAAAGCTCCGCCAACAAATTACTAAAACAGCTAAGCAACCGCAAAATAGTAATTCAGCACTAGGAGGTTACAAGAATTAGATTACCTGCCGGAAAAGTTCCACCAAAAATCCTTGAAGAAATCATTTTCAACTATCTAGGTGCTAAACGCAGTGAAGTTGTTGTGGGGCCTTCCTACGGTTTGGACGGTGCAGTAATTGAAGTTGGAGAAAAATCCCTCATCACCTCTATGGATCCAATCACCGGCGCCTTGGAAAGAATAGGATGGCTAGCGGTGAACGTAAATGCAAATGACGTAGCCACGTTTGGCGTCCAACCAACCTTCTTCTCCTCCTGCCTTCTGCTGCCCGAAAACGCAACAGAGAAAACTGTAGAAACCATGTGCGAGCAGATAGATTCAGCTGCAAAAAAGCTCAACATAGCCGTGACTGGCGGGCACGCAGAAGTCACCCCTAACCTGCCATTTCCCATAGTTGTGGGTTGCTGCATGGGCATAACAGAGAAAGGATGTTATGTTACAGCACGAGGAGCCAAGGCAGGCAACATGCTGATACTTACAAAATCTGTTGGGATTGAAGGCACAGCAATTCTGGCGGCAGACAAACACGTTCAACTTGCAGGTAAAATCGAGACATCAACTTTGAAGAAAGCTGAACGTCTTTTCAGCCACATAAGCATCGTGAAAGAAGCCATCTTGGCCTTCGAAACAGGCCATGTAACGGCAATGCATGATCCAACTGAAGGTGGAGTTGCTGGAGGAATACATGAATTAGCCGACGCGTCAAAAATAGGGTTCAGAGTTTATGAAGGGAAAATGGCGATCTCCAAAGAGAGCTTGAGAATATGTAAGTTCTTCCAAATTGATCCGTTGCAGCTCATTGCTTCTGGAAGCTTGTTAATTGCTGTTGAAAATGGTCATGAGGGGAACGTTGTACAAGTTTTGGAGGAAAACCAGATTGCTGCTGCAGTTATAGGCGAACTTCTACCTTCTCCAAATAAGCGGCTCATAGTGCGTGGAGATGGCAAGGTAGAAGAATTGCCTAGACCAGTATCAGACCATCTTTGGTTAGCTTTGGAAAAAAAGTAAACCTACTGTTCAGACACTTCTCTTTTCAGGAATTTGAAAGACTTTCTCGGTCTTTCTGGCCTCTTAATCCTCTCCTGGAGCTTCTTGTAGGTAAAATAACTCCTCACATTCCTACAGATTTCAAGTATGATATCCTCTTTGTGAGCGTGAATAACGCTGAAATCTGGGTCCAAAATTACCTTATACCCTCGTGAGAGCATTTCTAAAGTCCAGTCATAATCTTCGCCTCCATATTTTCTAGTCTCCTGAATTAAGTTCGGCAGATTTTCGTCAAAGGGGTACTCTTCCCATCGAGATTTTCGAATGACGCAGTTGATTGTAGAAATCCAGGACGACTTCATT
>CAYGBS010000121.1:275-542 GCA_964348215.1 uncultured Candidatus Bathyarchaeia archaeon | reverse complement strand
TCCTCCACTAGATGAAATAGGATACTCCATACTCCTCTGCTTGAAGGCAAGAAGAGGCCGCTTACACCGGCAACTTCTTCATCCGCAAAGTGTCTCAACCCCTTTTCCAACCAGTATGATGAGGTCGGGAAAGCATGCCCATTAGTTATGCACACTAGTTCTTCCTCGGAAGAGGCTACTCCGAGGTTCACGGAATATGGGTGCGAAAATTCTTCATGCTTGAAAGTTAAGAGTTCCGAGTTAGGATAACGCTTTAATTGTCCACTC
>CAYGBS010000121.1:0-265 GCA_964348215.1 uncultured Candidatus Bathyarchaeia archaeon | reverse complement strand
ATCTCCGAAGGAGTAGCTGTTTGCCCCAATAGGCGTTCTAAGACACCGCAAAACAATTTTTCGCGGCCAACGCATCTGACAACAACTGAAACAGCCATTTCAACTCTTCTATTCATGTGTAGCGCCTTTTCTATTTGAATAGCTCCCATGTTGACTAGATTTTCATAATAATCGAAACGTCAAAAATCTTTCTTGCTCTCTAAGTAGAATCGCTTCAGCTGTTAGCTTTGATGCTACGTAACAGGTTTTGGTATATAACGATAGG
>CAYGBS010000120.1:0-4432 GCA_964348215.1 uncultured Candidatus Bathyarchaeia archaeon | reverse complement strand
GTGGTTCATCAAGAGGAAGTTGACGCAGCAGACGTTGGCTGAGAAAACAATTGAAAAGATACGACTGGTATGCTTGGAGAAAAAGACGGCGCAACCGTTTTGGCAGTCTTCTAAAAGCACGCACAAATTCTTTCGGATGCTTTGCCAAATGCGACAACATTAGCCGCTCATAAAGCAGCCTACGCGGAAAATCGTTAAGCGCCTCTTTGAAATCCCCAGTTTCTAAGAGTCTCTGCCTGGATTTTCTTGATTCAGGATGCTCGTGAGGGCTTGGTTCGGCTAGATACAGCAAGGCTGCTTTTTCCAATTCGCCTCGGGCCAAACACTTGCCAACTAGGTGGGTTATTGGACGGATAGTGCCGAAGCGTTGATGCCCAAAGAAGTTTGGGACACCACCGTAATCGCGCAGCTCATCTTCTATTTTGGAAATCCTTTGCTGAACTACAGTCTCATCGTAGTTAATACTTCTGATTGTTATGCGGAATGCGTTGCCAAAGGACATGTGGGGAAAAATCATATTTGAAGAATAGTGTAAGGGATAAACGCGTATGCCGTTCACTTGTATGCGTTTCAGCTTCTCCACTCGTATATTTTCAATGCTGATGTGCTGAGCAGTCATGGCTTTTTTGTCTTTTATTCCCGCTATCTGGATACGCCGCTCACTGATGCCTAGGCGTTTAGCGATTCTTCTCACCGCTAACAGGGTATCCCGATTGTTTTTCACCAGCAAACAAACGAGGTAGCGCCCTTCTCCAGTCAATTTCAGAACAGGCCTTGGCTCCAGTTCTGCCTTTGAACCGTCAATAAGAACCTCTTGAACGACAAAATCCTCAGGGATTTGCCGTATTACGCCACCTACACCTTTGGATTCGGAGGCATAAGCTTCGATGCCCAACTGTCTTTCAATGTTCTGAACTCTCAATATTTGCATCGCCACTCAGAGAAGAGGTAGTTTCCCGGTTAGTTTGTCGACTTGTATGGATGGCGCTGGGCCGATGCCTAAGCATGTAACAGTGCCTGAAGGTAGTTGCGTTAAGCCTCTATCAGTAACAAGGTAATGGGGGAGCTTCATGTGAATGGCTTCTCTTTCAAGATCAAGCAGTTCAGTTAGGCTCTTCACTTTGACAGTTAACTTACATTGTCCTTCCTCCAACCATGCTTGCCACCATTTAGAGTGTTTCCTTCTAGCTTCCTCAGCAGCCGAAACTGCAGCGTGACCCACCTGCACCGCTAGTTTGCCCTTTCCCATTTTCAAGTCTGTTCGCACCGCTATTACTTGTTTGTACTCAAACTCGTCATTTGACACCCAACATACCTGCCCAGTTGCGTTTAGAGGAACGATGCTGTCAGGAAATATAACGCTGTCGCCAAAACCTTAGGGCTCTTAGAGATCCGCATTAGTGAAGTACCTTGAAAGTCAACGTCTCTAACCCTTGTCAAATCCTCATCTAACCTCAATCTTGAACAAAGAGAAACAAGCCGATCAAACTGTCTATCTGACAGTCTGTTGAGCATAAGCCTTAAACGTTTCATCGCCATCATGTTGAAACCTATTCTTCTTCTCCATCGCCGTTCATATTCAGAAAGGAAATTTGCTGAGGGATTTCCATAGCAAACGGCGTTTGCAGCTACTTCACCTGCGATTTCTGCACAGGTCAGTCCCATGATAATACCTCCGCCCGTTGTAGGCTTAACATGTGAGGCGGCGTCTCCTACAACCAGCAATCCGTCAAAGAACGTTCTGGAAATCGGTCCACCTAACGAAATAGGATGGTAAACAAGATTTGTCATCTGGCTTTGCCTTAATCTTTGATGAGCCACAGGATTATGACGGACAAAGCGGCGCAAGCACTCGTGAGCACTTCCCTTTGTTGTTCCCAAACCAACTTTAGCTGTACCACCACGCCGCGGAACTATCCAAGCGAAGAGGCCAGAAGCAAATCTGTTGCTTAAGAACACTTCGACAGCATCACTCTCCATCCCGTAAACTTTGTCAACATCTGCCTGCACGGCATTGACAACCATCCAACGGTCAGGTGAAGGCAGTCCTGCTCGCTTGAGAAGGTTAGAGGACACGCCTTCCGCGTCAATCACGACACTGGACACAAGCTTTTCGGCTTTTTTCTTCCTCTTGACTAGAACACCTTTAACTGAGCGCTTGTCAACCATAAGAGAATCTACGCGTGTGTTGTAGGAAATCTTTGCACCGGATTTTAACGCCATTTCTAGGAGATATAGGTCGAAACGATCCCTGGCAACAACACAAGTCATTGGAGAGGCAAATCGAACTGAAAACTGGTAGCCAGAAGGAGAATAGAAAATTGCAGATCTGATTTGGTTTTCGAAAATGTTATCGGGCAGACTAAGACCAAGACGTTTGAGACCTGCAAGGCTTACGTGACCTGTGCAGTGCAAAGGAACGCCCGTCTTGCCGTGTTCTTCGCAGATGGTGACCCTAGCTCCCATCTTTGCCGCTTGAAAAGCAGAGAAGGCCCCCACTGGACCCGCGCCAACGACTGTTATATCTGTGTTCACTAGAGTCACCTTTACTGTTCTAGCTCCGCTTTGTTTGGTTATTCACGTTTTTGTCTAGTTTCAAAGTTGAATACAAGGCAGGAACGAGAAAAAAGGGAAGGGGTGAGAAAAGGTGTCTTTAGATCTTCTTTTTGTCTAGTGCTACACGGAAGGCGCCGTCTGTAGGACAGTCAAATAGCCCAATGGTGAGTTGTAGTCTTTTGCCGCTCTTGTCTGGTCGCCCTGCCATCTTCCATGTCTTTCTAGGCTTGGCAACTTCTCTTCCACATTTCGGACATTTAGCCATTGATATCATCCTTCTCATGATAAGTATGTATATCCATAAATAATTTTCCATTAGAAAGATCTTTCAACTGGAGGAATGACTGTGTTAAATAGAACAGTATCATTTCAGGGGAATAGGTTGTCATGTTGTCAAAACGTAAAGTGTTGCAAACGATAAAAGAAGGTAGACGTAGGCTCGGCATCAGAGACATGACATTTAGACTGAAATACGCCGAAAAAATATCTGAAATCGGAAAACGCGCTGAGATTTTCATCTGGTCCGGAGATCAAGCAGAGATACTGTTATACCCAGATGCGACGTTGTTCAGTTTACGCCATGAATTATGCCATGCAAAATTGTTCAAGATGGGAATTCCACTGACTAATACTGAGAGAGATCTCGAGCTCTTTCCTGACCCTGAAAACTACCTTCGAATGGTGGTTATAGTTGAGTGGTACATTAATGAGCTTCAAAAACGTGTTTTTGATGAGTATTATGCGTCTGATGATTCTGGCACACCTCGTCCCCCTCCATTTTCAGGATTGCCAGAACTGCCGAAGGAGAAGTTCACAGAAACGCAGATAGGTAGTATCATTGAGACTGCAAAGAACAGAGGAAAGAATGCTGTTTCCTGAGTTTCTAATGCTTATAGGCTAAGACCAGCAATAATACGAGGCTTCTGGTGATTATGGAAAATCCGACGACTGCTATGATTCCACCGACGAGGGCGAACCATGTGATGGCCTGTAGAAGTAAGAGGTTGAATATATATGCCACACCCATCCAAAAAACGATGTTTGAAATCGTTTCAGCAATCTTGCTCCAAGGGGAAATAAAATAGAACCTCAAAGCCAAAACGATGAACTGAAATGATCCGAAAACCATGCAAAACCGCATTACTGTTTCATAGACAACTGGGTGATGCTCGGCAGGAGCAGGGAGAAACAAATTGGACGCAACTTCCCTCATCTCGAAATCTCCAAGAAAGCCTCTAACTCTAGTATAATAATCTGGCACAACGATGAAGAATAACGCGAAGAGCATTATGAAAAAGCCGAAGGAGAAAAGCCCTATCCATTTCTCTCTTCCATTACTAGGCACTTTAAACAATCACCTTGTACTTTGATTCATTGGCTCTATCCCCTTAAAAAACTGACTGTTAGAAGTGAACGCACCAAACGCTCAGCAAGCCACTTTTGCAGCTCAGCAAACCTATGACACCCAAACACCTATGTTCACGCCAATTATAGCCCGACACCTCGAGCTATTGGGAGCCGCAGGCTAAATGCCTCGGCCAAAACCTTGACACGTACACCCCGGCTCCATCAACCCCATCTTCTATGGGTGCCCTCGTCCCTACAATGAACCTGTTGCCAAGCACATTTACGTAGAGAGTGGTCGCCTCTTTTTGGGAAAGGCTTCGAGCTTAGATGCTTTCAGCTCTTATCCTTGGCGGCTTAGCTGCCCGGCGTCTGCCCTGTCGGACAACCGGTTAACCATAGGCCACAACGTCCCGTTCCTCTCGTACTGGGGACCCTTTCCCCTCAGGCGGCCAACACTCCCAGCAGATAAAGTCTGACCTGTCTCACGACGGTCTAAACCCAGCTCACGTTCCCTTTTAATAGGCGAGCA
>CAYGBS010000119.1:0-4438 GCA_964348215.1 uncultured Candidatus Bathyarchaeia archaeon | reverse complement strand
ACACAAACCACAGTATGTCGACAGAATTCCTCAAGCAGTTTCCGGCGAAGTTTCTCAGCTTTTAGAGAAGGTTAATGAAAGAGACAGGCTGAAGAAGGTTACGAAACAGCTCCAGCTAGAGCCAGTCTGGGACCGTACGCTAAATGTTTTAAGCGGCGGCGAACTGCAAAGAGTCGCCGTGGCTGCTGCTATTTGCAAGGAAGCTGACATATACCTTTTTGACGAACCTTCAAGCTATCTGGATGTTAAACAACGCCTCGAAGTTGCACGGGCAATAAGAAATCTCAAGAAGGAAGATAAAATGGTGATTGTCGCAGAGCATGACCTTGCTATACTCGACTATTTGTCAGATCAAATCTGTCTACTCTACGGCGAACCTGGTGTTTACGGCATCATCTCCCACGTTCACGGAGTCCGCGTAGGCATAAACATCTACTTGGAAGGATTCATTCCAGACGAAAACGTCCGATTTAGAAAAGAGCCAATAATCTTCCACGTAAAGCCTCCAACAGTAAGCTGGGACGTTGGAGAAACTGTGCAAAAATGGGAAAAACTGACGAAATGCTATGATGGATTCACGTTAAAAGTGAAGCCTGGACAGATTATGAGAGGCGAAGTCGTAGGAATCTTAGGTCCCAATGGCATTGGGAAAACAACTTTCGTGAAGCTTTTAGCTGGAATTGAGAACCCTGATAAAGGAACGTCACCTACATCCGAGGAATTGACGGTGAGCTATAAGCCACAATATATATCTGCAGAGTATGATGGTACCGTAGAAGAATTGCTGAGAACCGTCAAGAAAGAGGAGTTCACAGCGAGCTGGTACCATAGTGAAATCCTGCAACCTCTTAAAGTGAAGGACTTGCTAGACCGCAACGTAAATCAACTGAGTGGCGGTGAACTGCAAAAGGTCACCATTGCAGCATGTTTGTCTCGCGAAGCTCAGTTATACTTGCTAGATGAACCAAGCGCTTATCTCGACGTAGAAGAACGATTGAACGTGGCCCGCACCATTCGGAGAGTCATTGAAAATGAGAATACCACTGCATTTGTCGTAGAACATGACGTGGTTGCACAAGACTTCATGGCTGACCGCTTGATGGTTTTTGATGGAGAACCAGGCGTGAAAGGCATCGCTAATCCTCCGACATCTCTAAGGAAGGGCATGAACGCCTTCCTTAAGGAAATGGAAGTCACTTTTCGAAGAGACCCGACAACCAAGAGGCCAAGAGTAAACAAAGAGGGCTCAAGAACCGACAGGTATCAGCGCAAGATTGGTGAATACTACTACGTGGCGGAAAAACAGAAGTGACCTGCAAAACTGTTTTTAACACTCTCTATTTATGCTATACGCGGTGACTCCAGTGAAGGAACTTCGGACGCCGCTGATCCTAGTCAACCTAAAAACATACACAGAAGGAACAGGTAAGAAAGCTCTAGAACTAGCAGAGAGAGCAGAGAAAGTCTCCAGTGAAACTGACGTTTGCATCGGACTTGCGCCCCAGTATACTGACATACTGCGACTTGCCAGAGCAGTCTCTCTGCCGATTTTCGCTCAGCACATAGATTCCATAGAACCTGGCAGCTTTACCGGCCATGTTTTGCCTGAAGCAGTGAAAGAAGCAGGAGCAACTGGGACACTCATCAATCACTCTGAACGACGTCTGAAGCTGGCGGAAATCGACGCAGTCATAAGAAGGACCAAGCAAATTGATTTGGCATCAGTAGTCTGCACTAACAACGCTAATGTAAGCGCTTCTGCTGCAGCGCTAAGACCTGATTTCATCGCGATTGAGCCGCCTGAGCTCATCGGAACTGGGATACCTGTGTCAAAAGCTAAACCTGAAATCGTTACCAAAACTGTCGAGCTGGTCAGACAGGTGAACTCCGAAGTCACGATTCTTTGCGGCGCAGGTATCACGAAGGGAGATGATGTAGCTGCCGCCCTGGAACTAGGCACAACTGGTGTTCTTGTTGCGAGTGGCATAGTAAAAGCAAAGGAAACATACGAAATGCTCTTAGAATTCGCTCGAGCTGCAACCTAGTTCTGAGGTGCCTCCCCTGAAGGTCGAAATAGAGTGTCTCTCGTGTATAATTCACCGTGGCTATCTGGAGATATCAGAAGCCTCAACAAACCCTGACTTGCAGTTTAAGGCGGCAACAGCTCTTCTAGCTTGTATGGCAAAAGAGTTTAAGCCAAATGCTGTTGCAGCTGTTCTCGGCACAATGCGCGATCGGATTATCAAGCGAATCTCTGGTAATCCAGATATCTATGCTGAAAGGAAAATTGTGAGCAATCAAGCGGCATTGAAACTTCTTCCCTCCCTCAGAGCAATGATTACGAATGAAACCTCAAGGGAGAAGCGATTTAGAAGGGCTTGCTTAGCTGCTATTGTGGGTAACGTGATCGAGTTTGACATTCCAGAGCATGAAGTCAATTTTCACGAACTAGAAGATCTGATCGCAAATGCTGAAAAGGACATGGCAATTGATGAAGTCTTTGAGATTTTCAAGGAGGCTGAGAGTGCTGACAACATTCTCTTTTTGACTGACAACGCTGGCGAAATTGTCTTGGATAAGCTCTTGATTGGTGAGCTGAAGCAATTAGGTGGCAAAGTTACAATTGCAGTGAAAGGCGGTCCAATTCTAAATGACGCCACTTTAGAGGATGCTAGATTGGTTAGCATGTACGAAGTAGCAGATGCTGTCATCACGACTGGAGCCGACGCGGTTGGGTTGCCTCTACCAAAAGAGCGTTCAGAAGAATTCGTCAAGGCTTATGGTGAAGCGGACTTTGTGATCGCTAAAGGCATGGGATACGCTGAAACGCTCACAGAAATTGAGTTGAAGCAACCTCATGCTCTCTTGCTAAGGACAAAATGTAATCCTGTTGCCAACTACTTCGGAGTTGAGAGGGACAAGAATGTCGCAAAGTTAGTAAAGCCTCAAGCCTCAAGGATTCAAAGAGAATGAAAAGCGATTTGCCCGATATGCAAGTAGGCAGTGAAGTTCTGTCCGAACTGGAGAAGGCGATGAGGCTCGAATGGATTTTGACAAATGGTTTAGGCGGATATGCATCTTCCACCGTTTTGGGAATAAACACGCGCAAATACCACGGCGTGCTAGTTGCTTCGTTTAATCCTCCCATCGATAGAAGGGTGGTTCTTTCAAAGCTTGATGAATGGCTTCTCGTGAACAATGAAGCTTTCCCTTTGGGCGCTAACGAATTCAGCCAAGGTATACATCCTCATGGTCACAAGAATCTGGAAAGCTTCTCACGATTCCCGTTTCCCACCTTTACATACAACATACAAAACCTGCAACTCCGCAAAACCATACTGATGCCTCATCAGAAAAACGCCACACTGATTATTTACGAAGTTTTATCACCAAGCAAGGAAAACGCAATTCTGAAAGTCTTTCCACTTGTCAATTCCAGACATTTTCATTCAGTCACAGATAAAGACAAACTCGGATGGAATTTCGTTCAAAACAAAACTTCGAAAAAAGCAACACTTCAAATAGTCAACCCTCAATCTACGTTGATTATATCTTCAAATCTCGGACAATACATTTCAGAACAGGGCAGGTGGCTAGAAGGTCTATTATATAGGGTGGACAAGTCGCAAGGAACTAGCTGTCTTGACGATTGCTACGTGCCAGGGCGATTCGAAATCAATTTGAATGCCGGTGAAAAAGCAAGATTCTACATCGTCGCGGTGGCTGATAAGAACTTAAAGCTTGCTGAAAACTTCTATTCACTCCTTTCTAAAGAGTTGACAGATTTTGGCAATTTCTGCCAAAAAGAATCAGACAGATTGATCAGGTTTTCAACAAGATTCTACGATAGTCATCCAAACTTGACTCAAGAGAAGTGGCTGAAATGGCTTCTCCTAGCTATGGATTCCTTCATAGTGAATCGTTCATCTACACAAACGAAAAGCGTAATTGCGGGTTATCATTGGTTTGAGGATTGGGGACGCGACTCTCTTATCTCTCTGCCAGGTCTATCACTTATCAATAAGCGGTTTAGTGATGCAAGAGAGATTCTGTTAACCTTCAAACATTACTGCAAACACGGCATTGTACCGAACCGTTTTCCGGATGATGCCGGAGAAAAGCCAGTTTACAACACAGTCGACGCAACCTTGTGGTATTTCAACGCAGTTCTACAATATCTAAAATATACAGGAGACCTCAGCTTTGTCCAGCAAAAACTGTGGACAGAGCTTCAGTCTGTAATCGAGTACCACATACAAGGAACAATAAACGGGATACGTTGCGATAGTGATGGGTTGCTTATGCACGGCCCGCAGCTAACGTGGATGGACGCCGCGATAGATGACAATCCAGTTACTCCCCGAGAAGGGAAGGCTGTCGAAATACAAGCATTATGGTACAACGCATTGAAGACCATGGAGCTTCTTGCAACCCGTTT
>CAYGBS010000118.1:368-4454 GCA_964348215.1 uncultured Candidatus Bathyarchaeia archaeon | reverse complement strand
AATCGTCGAAGGAATTCCCAAAGCGTTCAGAATCGCGTTCGAATCCTCTGCGCTTACTACTGAAAGTGTTGCACCTAGTCCGTATAAGACCGCAGAAGGAGGAGGCATTAATAATATCAGGAACGCTAATGGGAACGCTAGTTGTCTCAGAGTCTGAAGGTTAAACAGAATCAGGATCAATCCAGCTATTAACATAGGCATTGATAGGATATGATACTCCAACGGAGTGAACGTGTATGAGCCGTACCAATAGAGTACTGTGGCCACTGTAGAAAGGATGGACCCCGTAATTGTTGAAAGATGCCGTGTTGCTTTCGGTTGGTTTCGTACGTCAAGCTGAACCACGGCTCTTAGCATCTTTCTCTTGCGGTAGATGAGATAGCCAAGAAGGAACGGCATTACCAGTAGATGGCTCATGAATTCGTTTTGGAGAGCGTCATTTGCCACTATAGCTAGATCTTGATAGAAAATCCCCAAGGCTGCAGCAACAACAACAGAAGCTTTCAAGCCTAGAATCCAGTTGACCCCCCGCATGCGTTCCATCAGATTGAGTGGAGACCTGGACATAAACTATGTCCACCTCAGGTAATATCAATGTTGTGCGTTTGCTATTAGCTTCTCAGGATCGCATATTCATATTTCAGAACCAAATTACCAATCCATTTCAGAGGTCCAATTTTTTTGATAACACCATCCACATCTTTGAGTTCTTGTCTCGTTATGGCGCGTCCTAGTGGAAGCAGAGTCAAGTACGAAATCAAATAGACCAAGCTAGCTAACACTATTATGAATGTGGCTGGAAATGATTGCAATCTTGTGCATAAGAAGGCAGGCAAAGCGGAAGCCAGAGCGATCAAGTATATGCGAATTATGAGAGTGTGGTTGAATTCCACTTTGCATCTGGATTTGGCCGCATAGGCTCCGTAGAGCGTTGCAACAATGCTGGATGCCAGAATCGACGCTATAAGTCCTATAACTCCTAGTACACTTGTCAGGGAGGCGGCCAGAATTAGGAAGAGCACAAACTCAATCAGAGTCAGCTTCAATGTTTCTCTTGTTTTGCCAAGACCATTGAAAAGGCTGATTTGAACCTTATGACCCAAGCCAATCAAGAGAAACAAAGTAGCGTGCAACGACAGGTAGATAGATGCAGAAGTAAATGATTCTCCATATACTGTTACGATAATTTCTCTAGATAGAACTATCGTGAGCAGTGCTGATGGCACCACAATCAAAGATGCATACTTCGTAGATAGACCAAAGAATGTTTTGACTTTCTCGCTACCTTTCTTGAATTTTGAGAATGCTGGGAAGAGCGAAGTAGCCATTGGAAGCGTGAGAGCGGAGAGCAAGGATACAAAATTCAGTGAAGCCTTGAAGTTTCCTATATCATAGTCTGAGGTGAAGAATCCAAGTGTAATGCTCTGAAATTGTGTGGCAATACCTAAAAGAAGCGCAGACACGTATAGCGGAGAGCCGTAGATGAGAAGAAGCTTCATTGAATCTTTCATACCGCTTCCCCCTTCGTCTTCATCCTGCTTGGAGGTTAAGGGTTGATATAAGCGAAAGTATAGCAGGGCAGAACTAAGAATCCCTCCTATGAGGAAACTCAACACCAGACCAATCAGAGCTCCCATCACGCTGAAACCTAAAATCACTAGGAGAATGGATATAACAGCTTTAGAAAATGCCTCTACATTCATTGTAAGAGCGCTATACTCCATCCGATCTAGCCCCACAAATGCCGAGAAAGCCGTAGTCGTGATTACACGAGCGATTATTGTTGTTGAGGCGAAACGAATGTAGACAGTGATATCGGGTCTTTTCAAGAGATCGGTGGCAAGATAATCAGACAGGGCAAAGCACACAAGAAAGAGCCCCAATCCTAAAACTAGTTTGAAAAGGAGACCGTTGCGTATCAGCCTTGCAATCTGTTTATGCTGACCTCTCACGCGCAGGTTTGCCGAGAACCGAATGATTGCTTGATTTATTCCCAAGTCAACAAATATCAAAAAGAGATTTGGGAAAACTACAGATAGCGTGTAGATTCCATAAAGGTCGGGACCCAAGAGACGGGCCAGAACAAAAATAGCGATGGCTTGGAGAGCTAATGAAGTAATCAGTCCCCCAGCTAGGAAGAATCCTCCTCTCGCTGAATCTTCAGCTATTTGAAAGAGATCCTCTGACAAAACTTTCACCGTCTGCCTGACGCCGTTATACAAGTCTCGTTCAATCTGCGTGAATCTTCCTCGGAGAAGCCTCTATAGTTTCCCAAAAAACACGATCGTACGCACAAAGGGGCAACAACTACTCGATGCCTTGGTTATTTCTCAGATGCAGAGATGGCCCGTAAATTGAAACACAGGACATGGATGAGAGAGTCTGATCAGACTGCAAAACTCAAAAAAATACAAGAGTTCTGAAAAAGATCAAGAGGCTTCTAATTCAAGGAACCGCGAAATATGCGCGTTCAAATATCTCCAAGCTCCTGTCAAGCTAGGAAAACTGTTGCTATTCCAGAAACTTACGGCAGAAAAATGGGGTCTTCGTTGCGTTCACACAGCTAAATCTTCGTTTACGCGAACGTTATTGGGAACTTCCGTACCTTGACTTGACGCTTTCCAGAACTACTCAGAGCTATCGAGTCCACAAGCTTAACGTCTATCTGCATATTTCCCATAAGTGAACGCATTATTTTTCTAATAGTTTGGGTATCCTTAGAAGAATATCTTTGTCCAGGAATTATTCTCACTATGGTCCTTGTCGGAGTTTCCTGGACAATCTGGTATTGCCGAATATCCAGTTTTTGAACGACATGTTGAAAATGACCAAACAGCGGGGCGGTAATGAATTCCCCGGTAGCTGATACGAAGACATCTGCCGTCCTTCCAATCAATTTTCTCATTAACGGCATGCCTCTACCGCAGGCGCAGACGTCATCGGAAGGGACACCCAGGTCGCCGACCTCGTATCGTATGAAGGGCATGGCGAAGTTGGTGAGATCGGTAACCACAATGGACCCTATCTCTCCAGGTGCAACCTCTTCGCCTTTCTTGATGAATTCAAACACAAAATTCTGAGAGAAAAGATGATATCCGTTGTGTTCTGAACATTCAGACGCAAAAGTGCCGTTCTCGCGATTGTGATAATTCCACCACACTCTACAGCCGAACACTTTTTCAATCAGTTTCACTTCACCCTCAAAGAGATTCATAGAATCAATGATCACCGATTTCAAATGAAATCTTGCGATGCCCTTGTCGTGAATGTATTTCGCTAGATTTGCAACTGATGCGGCAGTTCCATAGAGGATCTTGGGTTTTGCCGTTTTTATTTTTTTGACGAATTTTTGCAGAGCACTTTGAGACATGTGGTAAGCATCAATGGATATTCGTCTTTTCACTTTTCCATCTATTTTTCCTTTAACAGATTGAAACGTCGGTCGATCGAGATGAAGCCCAAAAACCTGGGCAAATTTGTCTCCTACCTCGAATCCTGCCCACTGCCAAGCTAGATATCTGGCGGCAGTAGACCAGTGGCGATTATCTGTGGAAGTGCAAAAATTGATAGGTTCGCCTGTCGAACCTCCTGTGCATCCATAGCGCATTTTCTTTCGCGAGTAGCTTCCCGAAAGCAGAACATCGAATTCATCTCTGACTTTGTTTCTACTCAATATGGGCAACTTCACTAGATCCTGTAGGTTCTTGATGTCACACGATTTCAACTTGTTCTCTCGAAACGTCCTGCGGTAGTAAGGAACACTTTCATATGCGTGTATAATTAAACGCCGTAGTTTTCTCTCCTGAATTCTCTGGATCTCACCTGAACTGAACCATTGAGACTTTGTCAATTCTCTCAAATATTTGAAAGTAGGGTTTCGAACTGCAAAGCAATACAGAGGAATACCAACGTTCCTGACAAACTTTGAATACATTCATTCACGTCCCTTTAATTGCAAAGACGACCTGAGGGAGACTCATCAAGAAGGGTTTAGGGTCATCCCTTGCATAAAGCATAAAATCTTTCTCACCCTGCAAAGAAGAGATCCACTTCTGAATGGTGAGGTGACCTTTGATCACCATTCTA
>CAYGBS010000118.1:0-314 GCA_964348215.1 uncultured Candidatus Bathyarchaeia archaeon | reverse complement strand
TCATCTTTAAGAAATATCCATTTGACTCCAGCTTCATAATCTTCGGAGTATTCTATTTCTTCTCCGATTGCGTCAAGGTAGGCGAAAAGCATCAAGTTGACTCCACATTTAGCTGAAAGTGTGTTGAACCAAGCTGAAGTTCTTGAATTTATCTCAAGTAGTTTGAAAACACCATCTCGTTGGTCTTGCTTGAACTCCGCGCTGAAGACTCCGCGGTAGCCCAGCGCCTTGAACAGCTGCATGATCGGGGCGATCCTCAACACGACGCGCTCCGCATGGGTCAGAGCCAGACTCTTGGGCACCATCTCTCCGAA
>CAYGBS010000117.1:0-4468 GCA_964348215.1 uncultured Candidatus Bathyarchaeia archaeon | reverse complement strand
CCTCAACATGTCGGGTAAACGGATGACCAGGCTCATCCCTCGCGAAAATCTTCGTCCCTCCGGCCTGCAACACGTCACAAAAACATGGAATAATCTTCAAGACAGGCAAAGTATGCGTATTTTCAAAGCGCTTATAAACACTGTCTCTCTCCACAGAGGTCGACAAAAATTCAATCGGCACCTTATTCATCAAGATAGCTGTCTTCTTCTCAAATAAATCATACAATTCATGAGTCATCCTTTTGGTCCCTTCAATGTCAGAGGTATCAATCGTGCTTACCACAAGAACAACGTCTGCACTCACAATTGCATTAATAGAAGAATACTGAAGCCCAGGACTGGTATCAAACAAGAGGTAATCTAACTCCATATCATTCAACAACGTATTCTTCAATGACAACAACCTTCCCAGAGCCCGCATCTCCCACTTACGATCCTTTGACGAGATATCCCGTAGAGCCTCCGTAGCAGGATTGGCCAATCCCACCAACATTGTACCACTGCATTTACATTGAGAAGTATAATCCAAGAGCACCTTCTTAATCTCACAAGCACCATTTAAATAATCATTCAGCCAATACTCAGAACCATTTAGCTTGAAGATTGATTGAAGGCTGGGTGCACGAAAATCTAAATCGAGCACACACACCCTTTTTCCTCTCTTAGCATAGGTGGCAGCAAGGTTTACTGTCAAAAGTGTCTTTCCCGTACCACCCTTGTAACTGTGTATAGCTATGATTTTACCTAACATGCCTCCCCCTCTACTTTTCAACAAAGAAATAGGCCTTCCGCCCCTTCCTCTCCTTCTTCAGATAACCCATCAAGACAAGTTGATTCAGGTAACCGCTTTCAACTGCCCGCGCACGCTTTGTCTGCCCCGACACCTCCTCCGCGGTTGCACGGCCAAGCTTGCAGATACTGACAGCAGTTTTCCTCAAATGATCAGGCAAAGAAAGAAGAGTCATAACATCCAAAGCCTCAGGCAAATCCTGCATCACGAAATCCTGCTTCTGCCCATGCTTTTGAATTTCAATGAAAACCTCCATTTTATCGTTGAGTCTGTCCAAACTCTCTACAATTTTCTCGAGCAGTACTGTTGAGCTTTTTCCACTTGACCTATCCATAGTCAAACCGTCCACACGAGAACTCGTGACAAACACATCTACAGTAATGATGGCGTAGAGTTTATTAAATCTTACGACACAATTTTACATATTCTTAAACCTCTTACTCCAAACTCTGCACTCTTAAATAGAGAATAGAAGGAAGCTTGAAAAGCAGAGTGGAGATTAGAGTGTGGCTGGGAGACGGCGGGAGTCTTCCACTACGGGAAGCACTGTCTTGAGTTCTCGGAAGTATTTCAGAACGGTGATGCCTCGTTGAGTTACAGCGTAGACCACTCGTTTTTTACCAGCTGTACGTTCCTCCACGAGGTTCTGCTCGATCAGAAACTTAAGGTATTGCTTAAGGACGCTACAATTCACATTGGCTTTGTACATAATGTGGGTTAGCTTGAGGGGCCCACGTTGGGAGAGAACTTTAAGGATGTCAATGTACATTTCAAGCTTAGAGCGTCGCATGTTTAAACCTCTTGGCGTGTGTCTCTGCGGTTTGGCTATAAATGATTTATGTATTTGGAATCAGTTTTTCTCCCCATTGTCTAGCTGCGTTTCGCCTTTGCTTTGACTAACACGTTTAACCTGTTTTGTAATGCTGTAACTAGGTCGTCGCAGAGAATTTGCTGCATTTCTGTAGAAAGTATCTGAATCTCCAGCTTCAAAGCTTGCTTCAGTTTACTTTGCAGTTGCCTCCGCTCTTGGGGAGAAAATCTTTTTGTAGTTTCCATTTTTGCCTTCTATTCCCCCTGAAGTTTGCGCGTTTGACTTGTAGTTCTGGATTTAACTGTCTTATGAAGAGAGAATCCGAATTGAGGATAAAGACGTTCTGTATATCATGTAAGCCATTTCGTTTATGATCTCTCAAAATGTTCTGAATCACGGTTCTCAGCAAAACAGAGAAGTACTCGCGCAAAATTTGATTGAGGTTTGTGCCCATTGAGGACTTACCTCAAAGGATAGCCGAATGGGATGTTGATAGCTCCGGGAATGTGTATCCTTCTTTGAAGCTTGTCTCTTTAGAGAAGCTTAATTTTCATATGGTAAAGGGTTCGTTAGGTTACAATTTCGGGCAGCATCTTTCTTTCACGTGCATTAACTATTTCGAGAGCAATTCTGTCGCCCATGCTCATTTTGCATATGTATTTCGCGTTTGAATACTGCGATCCAATGCCCATGTGAGTATTGGTTCCTCCTCCATGTCTGGTTGCTACATCCTGCACCTTTGGGACGTGGTCGAACAAGGTGCCGCCTTCTGGGATGTCGTATAATCCGTGACCAACCTTTTTGACCCATTTGAAATCTGGGTCGCCCCTCGTTAGTTCCTTAAATGTTATTAGCGTCTGGATACAATATGCACCGATCATTCCAGGCGGGTCGATTTCCATTGTTTTTTCAAGGAACTTGTCTGCGATGGGGTGAATTTTTCTGATTAGGGATTCCCTCAAACTCATTGGAAGATGCGCCGTAACCTCGAAGGTTCTTGGATAGGGCGTCTTCTCCCATTTTACTTCTAGTTGTAGCTCTGCAGCCATTCTTATAACACCGTCATGAGTCGCTTCTCTTCTTTCATCTATTGACATGAACTCGTTTGCCAGCCATATTCGCGCTCTTTCAGGGCTAATACCTTTCGCACGCGTCAAATATCTCTCCGCATCTCCCCAATCCTGCTTTGCGTAAATGGGAGAGTAAAAAAAGTTAAAGTTCGCAGTCACACCTGGAACGTATTCTTCAGCTCTACCGACAGACAGATCTTTGAAGTCAATCATACCTGTTTTTATAAAATCCTCAACTTTTTCTTCCATGTCGTTGCTGTTAGCTGCAAAGATGAAACCCCGCTCCAATCGCCGAGATTTGTGTGGAACTTTCAGTACTAACGGCCTTTCAACAGTTTTCTTAAACCTGATTCCCATTTGATCACTCTTTACGTCAAACAAGAACTCCTCTGGATGAGGAATCCCTGCTTCCTGCAAATACCAATAATAGTTCTTTTCCACTTCCTCCCTGTTTTCGATTTTCAGCAAACCACGAGTTCCAATTATCGGGACGCCAAAGCCATCCTCAATCTCCTTACAAGCCTCGCCACCTACGTAGACAGAAAAGGCTCTGTTAGGAATCTGTATGCATTCAAGGTCTCTCATTTCATCTGTGTACTTCAAGATATCCTTGTAGTTGTCCAAAACTAGTAGGCACTGATCCCACGAATCTGTTTTCTTGATGTCTTTAGGGTCATTTCTTATTATGACATCATCTCTTACGTGGGAGGGCAAGTCTTTGATCGGTTTCCCATTGCCAACGATTGGATTTTGGACGTATATGTTGGCTCTTTCAGGCGTAGTGTATGTGACTCTTCTTAGGTGATAATTTCGAGCTCCAGCGGCTGCGTCTAATGCTGAGTGAGAGCCGAGAATCAAAGCGATTGGATGTTTATAGCGTCGAACAATCTCTTGCATTTCTTCTCTTTCAATCATAAATTCCACTTCATGAACAATTTATTACACAAGTTCAGATGCTTGTGTGAGTTAGCCTCATAACACTTTTTTTTGGCTTATATATTTTTTTCCATGGAATTCAATGCGTGCTTTTAGCATTAGAACCCGAGTTTTCAGGGCGTCTTTATAAATAGATTACCTATCATCTAACATCTTGCGATATATTTCCATGTTATGGTGATGCTCTTCGGTTTAGGCTTTTCTGTCAATAATATTGGACAAATTTGCCTTTTTTGGCAAAGTTTGCCTATTTAAAGGTTATTTTGGGTTTTAACGTCTATTGGAGGGAGGTGCAAGTGATTGATTTCATGGAAGTATTCATTGGAAAAAATAAACGGCGAATTAGAGCTTGCAAAAAAGAAAAAAGAAGCTTTAGACAAACTATTCGACGAAGGTAAAGTTTCGCAGCCAACCTACAACTCGTTCAGTGATGAGGTTTCCGAGGCTATCGCTGAGATTGAGTCGAAACAGAATGCTCTAGTTGAGAAGATGAAGGCTAAGATAAGTGAGTTGGAGCAGCAAATGAAGACGTTAGAGTATCTGCTCGTAAACTCTGAGATCCGCCACGTTTCCGGAGAACTTGAGGAGGATGCATATAATCGTGAATGCAATGTTCTTTCACTTGGATTAGAGACTACGAGAGAAGAGCTGAACGAAATCAAAGGAGCAATCTCTAACCTTAGCGAAGGGGCCACAGATCTTCCGCAACCACCGTCAATGCTTGTTGAAGAAGATCCAGCTCAAATCGAACCAGAGACTGAGAAGAGACTTGAAATAGTCATGGATACCGAGACCACAACCTCAGTAGAAACAACCACAGAAGAGCGGCCGGCAATAGACGAAACTGAAGAACAAATAGAA
>CAYGBS010000116.1:0-4892 GCA_964348215.1 uncultured Candidatus Bathyarchaeia archaeon | reverse complement strand
GTTATATGTCAAGAAGTATGGTGATGTAGACACACAGGGACTGAGAAGACAGATAGAGCGAAGTTATCCAGGTGCTTCTATCCAAGGCTTGGCAAAGCCAAAGCTTGTTGAGGTAGATGACAGCTCCGAGAAGCTTGCAAAACCTCCCGTCAAAAAACATAGAAAGGATGATAAAGGTAACTAGCTAGTTGCTCACCCGAAATTTGACGTTCTGACACGAGATTGAAATTAAATTGATCCATCCCTTTTATAGTTTTCAGTTTTACAAACGTAAAGCAACGTATCGAAGGGGCAACCGCTTAAAGAGTCAAGGAATACATGATTCATCCTGACAACGACATTCTTAATAAACTCGCTTCTCATTTGTCTGACGTGAAGAACGATGACCAAAAGGAAAGAAGCGGCGGTCTATCCTCCAACACCTCCCAAAAGGCCTGAGCGAAGAGACGATACACGTTGGCCTTCACCGACCCCTTTACCTAGTTTTCCAGCAAAAGATGTAGGACGCACATTAAAACAGATTTTGGACCGATTAGACGCTATAGAGAAGCGATTGGAAAACATTGAAAAGATGCTGACAAAAAGCAAGGGAAGGCCATAATCCGTAGAATTGCTCTAGGCTTTTCATCAGCTTCCTCTAATCGGGATAGGGCGTCTCGCTGTTGGACATTGCTTGTCCGTTGTAGTGTCAACTTCTAATAGAGTGGCCAAAGCGTTAAACTGAGATTTTATCTTAGTCTGCGCAAAATGTGCTTTCATATTCGTGGCCAAAAACGTTTCCCTGTAGATGGAGTGCAAGCCCGCTTTTTTGCCGTAGAATAAGTCTTTTGGGAAACTCGAACTATTCAATAGCCTTCGCAACACGTTTCAAACATTCAATCGCACAAGTATAACTCGGAAAGCCTCGCAACCCACACTCAGGACCGGCTAGTGCCACTTTTTCCGTGCCGAACCGTTCAATGATTCTTCTGAGCCTCCTCTGCATAACAACTGTATCTTCAAGGAAAGTTTTCGGATTTACTCTCCCTTTTGAAATGCTTTTCCAAGCGTCTGCAACAGTATCATTGGTTGCGTTTGAACCCAGTTTTTCCCTTACTAGCCGATCAAAATCAGTGATCGCTATGCTGGCATTCAACAATTTATCTTCTTTTTCTAGGTGCTGCTTTGTGTTTTTCATTTGGTAAAGAGGATCTTCTACATGTGACTCTACAATTCTGAGCGACTTGATTGACCAGAACAAGTCGTCTGAAGTGCAATGGAGATGAATACACGTATCTACATTTTTGCTTCTGGCCTTTCCTGTTATTGATTCCCAAGCCATAAGAAGGCTCTCTCTGCCTTCAGTGCCTCGATCTATTAGGGGCTCATCAACGAAGCCGAAAAGGGGCTCGTCTAGAGAGACCAAGACGACTTTGCCATGCTTAACAGCAAAGATGTTCTTTTCCACAATTTCTGATAGTATCATACCCAGTTGGTTGTAGGTCTGGCTTGTCCTATAAGGGAAGAATGAGGCAAGAGTGTAAGGTCCTGTAACACAGATCCTGAGCTGGAAAGGGTTATTAGTTTGTGCTTTGATTTCCTCTGCGCTTCTCTTTATGGCTGCCAGTTCGGGCAGTGTTTTCTGCCCCGACCTCAAAGTTAGCTTTCTGGTTTCTACATAGCCATTTTTGACTCTTTCTAAGCCTTCAAAAGTTGACAAAAACATTTCATTCATGTCTCGGAATTGAGGAAAGGTTGGAACTGAAATACCAGCTCTAAGTTTGTCCAAAAAGGCGTTAACAATTGTCTGTTCAAAAAATTCGGCAGATGCGTCCTTAAGATTATTTATGAAATGGTTCATCCCTTCTGACAGCTTGTCTGGTTTGTCTGTGTAGGGTAGACTCCCAATGTCATAGGATTTGATCAACTACCTGTTTCCCCCTGTTTGAAGTGCTCATAACCCAGTGGCTCTATTTCGGTCGTCTTGTCTCCTTGTTTGAGGAGTACGGTTTTCTCTGCCGTAGCCTCGCCGATTTTCAGGAGATTACCTCCTTGTTGCTTCACTGCATCTTTAGCCTCTTTCCAGAGCTTTGGGTTAATCGTGACGATTAGTTCATATTCTTCGCCGCCATAAAGGCTCAGTTCTAAGGAGTTAAGTTTGTGTATTTTTGCGAATCTGTGTACTTCTGGAGCGATTGGAGGAGCATCAATCATGAAGCCTACGTTGCTTGCACGGCTGATTTCGTGAAGACTCCACGCTAATCCATCGCTGGAATCTATGGATGCTGTGGTTGCGTCTGTTTTCGCCAAAGCCAACCCTTCTTTGAGCCGCGCACTTGGCATCAAAACAGCATCCACGAGCTTTTTTTTGATATCACTTGGAGCGGTAAAGCTTTTTCTTAGAATCTTGAGCCCTGCCGATGATAAACCGAACAAACCTGTCGTTGAGACGAGGTCTCCGGGACATGCGCCACTACGCAGAGTGATTTTTCCTTTTTTTGATAGTCCGAAAAGTGCGATGCTTACTATGAGGTCTTCTGTTTTGTTTGTGTCTCCTCCCAAAATGTGGGTGCCGTATTCTTTTGCGCTAGCGTTTAATCCTTTTCCAATCTGCTCGATGTCTCTCTTTGTCAGGCTACTTGGAATGCCCAATGAGACAAGGAGCCCTAGGGGTTTTACGCCTTTCGCTGCGAAGTCACTGATGTTCATGACTACAGCTTTACGAGCTGCTTGCCAATAGCTCATTTGCCGTGGTACGTCTGTTTTGGCTACAAGCATGTCAGTTTTCATCACTGCAATAGTGTCATCCTTGCATTTAACGGCTGACACGTCATCGCCGAAGGGCGCAGCCATGTTTGGATCCCTATCCAGGTGTTTCCAAATGGTTTCGATTATTTTGCGTTCGCCTAGCTTCTCTGCAGTGTCCAATGCATCCACCTTCCCATAAGATTAACTCTTGGCAAAACAGAAAAGTCTTATTCTTGCTCAAGGCAGAGAAGATGATCGTTCTGAGTGAAGAAGCTCAAAGGATGCTTAATTTACTTGCTGTATGTCTGCTTGAGAAGTATATGCTGTAAGAGAAGCGGCAAGCGATGATGATTTCTGCCATAAGACAAGATGATACAGATTCGAAGCAAGAAAACCATGTGAATAAGTATCAGACACTTTTCTCATCTCACGGCGAGCAGAAATAGTTAAATCTATGGGAGCTATGATGCTCTCCGAAATTTGGAGGAAGACGGCGTGTTGAAAATCAGGCGATTTTCCCAAGGAAGAGACGAAGAAGATTGGGTTAGAGTTTGGAATGCTGCTTACAAGGAATATGAAGAGACCAGACAGATGACTGTAGACGAATTTGAATCTTCTGAAAAGTCTCCACACTTCGATCCTGAGGGAAGGTTTATCGCAGAGCTGGATAATCAGCCAGTAGGAATTATTCATGCTCATGTCGACAAAAGAAGAAGTGAAAAGAAGGGCTTCATAAGATCGTTCGGGGTTATTCCAAAGTTTCGCGGTAGAGGAATCGAGGAAAAGCTTGCCGATACAGCTACGAAAGAGCTGCAGAGCCGGGGCATTATGATTGTTCAGGCGTGGGCTACAGACAGGAGAGAGGATAGGATTAGCCTTTGGAAGGACTTAGGGTTTAGACTGGTCCGCGTTTTCAGCTTAATGAAGAGAGATTTAGATAAGATTCCTTCAGGCATTGGCGAGAATTTGAATGTGGTTTTAAGGCAGCTTCGGAAGGAATCGGATGAAGATGTGAATTTGCTTAACTGGCTTGATAACGAGTGTTTCAAGGAGCATTTCAACTACAGACCGAGCGCTGTTGAAGAGACAGCCTATCTTGTGCGGAAAGACCCCTTTGTCAAGTTTCAGAAGTGGCTTTTTGTCATCTTAGGTGAAGAACCCGTAGGTTACATCGGTGTAGGCGTTGACGAGAAGTATAACGCGGAGAAGAATGTTAGGAGTGGATGGGTTATGGACATCGGTGTGCTAAGGCCTTTCAGAAGAAAAGGGATCGGCACTCGATTGATGTTGCAGGGGATGGAGATACTGAAAGCTAACGACATGACTTCTGTGATGTTGGGAGTTGACGACAGGAATGTGACAAAAGCCATAAAATTATATGAAAAAGTCGGCTTCAAGGTTACAAAGAAAGACTTGACTTTTGAGAAAAATATTAAATAGTCGCTCGACTGCCTTCCAGCAAGCTTTCGAACGCTCAAAACGTGTCCGCGACCGGTTTATAGAAAGAAAGCGGCTGAAGATATTTGCCTTTCAATGATACCCCATGAGAATCCTAATTATGGGTTCATAAACTATTTCTTCCAAAAAAATGACCAATATGTGGTTAAGATCATGCGGGAAAAGTGGGCAATTCCTGGAGGCGTCTTTCTAGCCTTAGGTCTACTAGCGTTCTTTACTGCTTCTGAAATACAAGTGGAAGTGGGCATCCTACCGTTCACTTTTGCTTTGATTACACTTCTCGTCTCCGGGATGATATTGATAGTTGTTGGTGTTGTCAGTTTTATCGTAAACAGGCTTTAGTGGGCTCCTATTTCTTGAGCTGGCTTCGATATGTTCTCGAGCTGATAGATAAGTGGTGCAAACTCTGTAAAAAGCTCAAAACCAATAAATATGTCAAAACGTGAAAGCATTCCACTGTAGCCAACCAGCCTCGGTGGCTCAGCTTGGTAGAGCAACGGTCTCGTAAACCGTTGGTCGCGGGATCGAAGCCCGCCCGAGGCTCCAAAGAAGGGTTGTTCAAGAAAACTCTCTGAGTTCACCATATACAACGAGTACTCTTGTTCAGAAAAAAGGAGGGTTGTTTTTGGGTGCCGGGTTACCAGCTTTTGCCGTAGTTTCCTGCTGCTGCTACTATGTCGAAGATGTCGATGTCGCCGTCCCCGTCA
>CAYGBS010000115.1:0-4912 GCA_964348215.1 uncultured Candidatus Bathyarchaeia archaeon | reverse complement strand
CCTTCACCTGTGTTAGCTCCATGAGAGACTCGACAGTTGAAGGAACCTCGATTGATGACCTTAACTCTCTCTTTGGCCGCATACTGTAGCCAAAAGTGAAGGCTGTGATTCCGAAGAGAATTAGGACGAAAATGACCGCGCTGAAGATTAGAATCCCCCCGAAGGAATTTGTTAGAACAGCCCTGTTGAAGACAGCATAACCGGCTATCACGAGGAGCAGTATGCCAACAGTGTACAGTGCTTGATCCGAACGCAATTTTTTTCCCGACAGCGTTATGGTCTGCCTGATGCTATAAATAGGTTTTCCATCGTTCAAAAACAAAAAAAGGGGAAGAAGCTATTTCGCCACAACCTTTCGGGTTGCGATTTGGATGTCCTCTGCCTTTACGGTTTTACGTCCAGCATGCATTGCATACTCAATTGCTTCTTTGGCGATTTTTATGCCGATCTCTTCAAGCGCAACGGCTAAAGCCTGCGCAGCGCTTTCGCTCACTCTGTCAGCTTTGGCTTTTTTGATTATTCGGTGCATAGGTGCAATAGACAACTCTAAATCAGCCATTTAACCATCTCCGTAGCCTCTTTTTCTATTTAAGCCACTATTTAACGCTTATCCTAACTGGTCAACCAAGAATTTTTCTATTACTAGCACAGAAAATCGTATGGCTGATAACCAAGGCTTTTGATAGACCGAGGGACAACATGACAGCCCTCTGCGCCAACAGCCCTGTGAACTTATATCGTGTGAAAACTTTCAGTAGCATTGAAAGATTATGAGATTCGTTGATGCGCATTTACATCTCTCAGACCCAGAATACGGGACATGCATTGACAAAATCATAGAAGACGCTGAAAGGTCAAACATAACCGCTCTCGTGTCTAACTCCATGGATTTGCAGACAAGTCTTAGAAACATTAGACTCACTGAAAGATATCCTGAGCTAGTCTATGCATCAGTTGGTATACATCCATGGAATGTTAAAGAGCTATTGCCAGATGAACTAGACTCCACAGTGAACTTGATCCTTGATCACAAAGAGCATGAAAGACTGGTTGCAATAGGCGAGATAGGTTTGGATCATAAGTACGTAGAGGGCGAGAAGAAAGAACTGATGAGCAGACAGTATGAAGTGTTCTGTAAGATGCTGCAGCTTAGCGAGAAGCTTTCCATGCCTGCAATCATTCACTCCCGAGGGGCAAGTTCAGAAATCCTGGATATACTTTCGTCCTATGAAATCAGAAACGTTATGTTGCACTGGTTCAGTGGTTCGGTGAAGCTTCTGCCTGAAATTGTAGATCATGGATATTACATTACAGAGGGCCCTCCAACTGTTTACTCAAAACAGATTCAAGACGTTGTACGTCGAATACCCCTCACAAATTTGCTGACTGAAACTGATGGTCCCGTTAGATTTCATAAACAGCCTTTTAGGGGAGAACTGACCAGACCCGCGTTCATACCCATCGTAGTGGATGCCATAGCCGAAATAAAAGACAAAGACAAGGCAGAGGTGGCAGAACAGATTTTCCAGAACTTTGTGGCTTTCTTTGAAATCCAGAGAACATGACCAAATTGCTTTTATGGAAGCCGCATTTATTAAAGAGAGCTAAAGAGGAATGAGGTTACGAGAGTCCAGAGAACAGGAGATGAATGACAGCTTTGGGCAAAGTGCGGCCAGAACATGTGAAAAAAGTCGCCCGCGAATTAATAGAGTTATATCCAGACAAATTCAATACGGACTTTCAAAGCAACAAGAAAGTCATAGAATCACTAGCTCGAATTTCCTCTACTAAGCTTAGGAACAGAATAGCCGGTTATATCACCAGACTATTATCAACAGCGCAAAAAGAAGAGATAGAGGAAACTGAGGAAATTGAAGAAGAGTAGGAGTTGAACAGAAAGATGGCTACAATAGGTAACTTCAGAAAAGGCTGGGCGCTTCGTTACTTGAGAGAGGCGAAAGCAGAGCTTCTGGCGGCTCAGAAAACACCTTCCATTGCTCACAGCTTAATTCTCGAGGCCATGAGAAAGGCGCAAGCAGCTATATACTACAGTTTGGGCGACCCGGCTTTCGTGGAACCATTAGTGTACCAAGCATTTTTCAGCCCGCAGCAGTCAACCGATGAGCCCGTGCTCAAATGTTTAATTGAAATTGAGAGAATGATACAGAAGATTTCGCAGAAGACCGACTTTGAGTTTGCCACGACGATTGAGCAGGTTGACGGAATTGTGCAGATCGCATCAGATATAGTTGAGCTTTTCACAGGTGAGAAAGCCTAATCTGAATGATAGAGTTGACAATAAAAATCGAAGTGAAGCTATTAGGCGTTCTGCAAAAACTGGCCGGCAAAGACAAATTCTCACTGGAATTTGACAGCTCTACGATCATTGAGGACGTAATTTTCAGGCTCGCAGACTCTATGCCGCTTGAGTTTAAGAAGGCTTTGATAGACCCCGAACTTAACGATCCTCGACCTAACGTGCTTGTCTTGCTCAATAATACGGAGATCAGCGTGTTAAATGGACTCAAGACTAGAGCTGGAGATGGTGACAGAGTGGTTTTGATTCCTGTCTCACATGGAGGTTAGCAGGATTTCACCGTTCACGCGCCGGGGACCTTCTCATTCCGTTATATCTGATGCCTGCAAAACCTCTCTCATTTTAACGATGTCATCGAAATCTACAAAGTCGCCGTTCACTATCTTCAGCCTCTCTTCTATCTCATTTTTGTCTATCGTTATGACATTGTAGGAGTTGCAGAAGAAACCGCGAAGTTTTTCGCAAGACACGCTCCCAGCGTGGACCACCTTCATATCTTCGATTCGCCATCGCCAAGGCCTATGTCTGTGGCCACATAAAACAAGGTCTACCTTAGATCTTGTCAGGCTTCTCAGGACATCACCAGCGTCTATAACCGTGATTTGATCCGCGCCAGTATCCGGGACGGGAACTATGTGGTGGTGAATTGCCACAACCTTAAGTCTGTCCTGATATTTTGCAAGAGTCCTTTCCAGCCAGAGATTTTGCCTGTGGCCCACTTCCCCGTCATCTCTGTCAGGTCGGGCAGAGCTAACGACGACAATGACAGCATTTCCAATCTCTGTAACCTGCGAAAAAGGGAAAAACCGCCTAAAGAGCAGGTAGCCGGTGGAACGGTAGTCATGATTCCCGCTCACATAGATAATCTTTTTCGCTTTCAACTCTTTCAGATGTGTCATTGCTCTTTGGAATTCGGATCTCAAACCATCTTCTGTCAGGTCCCCAGTCACCAAAATCAAGTCTGGAGACATAGCGTTAATCTCATTTATAGCATCTTGAAACGCCTTCTTTCGGAACATCGGGCCGCAATGAACATCGGAGACTTGGACGATTAGCATTTTGCTCATCTTCTGGACTATCAAAGGGCTTCGTTTATAGATGTTTTCGTGTCTGTAGTGTCCATACTACTGGACATCACCTAAGTGTATGTCTGTGGAGAGGTCTCTGCACATGCCTCTGTTCAAAAGATTGCTGGCCATCTTTTTCTGTAAAAGGGAAAGGAGGGGGGCTGATAGAAGTTGACTAAACTGTTCAGAAAAGGTAGATTGAATCCTACGAAGTAGATGGATGTTTCCTATTCTTACATTTTCTAAGTGTTTCTCTGCTATTCTTAAGCATTTGCGGGCGTATTCTCTCTCTGTTGCTGGCAAATCGTGCAGTATGTATGCAGGCCAGAAGGCTAGGAGCGTGTAGGGAATTCTGGGATGTACCTCCGCGATGAGTCTGGCGATATCTTTCACTTCTTGGGCATCCACGTAGCCGGGTATCAGGAGCGTACTGGCCGTCAGAATTGGAAGTTTTGGTCTCTGATTGTAGTATTTTTCACCTATTTTTCGGAAGTTTTTGAGGGTTGTCCTGTTTGATCTTCCGCATAGCACTTCGCTTAGGTTATCATTGCATGTTTTTATGTCGAATTTCATGTTTCCACCGCTTTCCAGTGACAGTTTTGCGGCTTGCTGTGCGTAGTTTGGAAGCATTCGACCGTTTGTCTCCCAACATATCCGCAGTATTCGGTTCTTGTCTGAGGCTTCTGATAATGCTATTTGGCTTGTTTTCAACGCATGGGGCATTTGTGTAGATGGATCTCCTCCGAAGAAGCAGATGCATGAAGTCTTTTCATCGATTTTGGATGCTAGCTGCTGAGCTGAGATTACTGGTCTGTGTTTCTGGGCGAGGTTACGGTAATGCCAGTTTTGGCAGAAGAGACAGTCTGTGCTGCAGCTTCCGTAGAAAACGGCTAGGTTGGAATGGCCGATTTCTGCTTTAGGTTTACACGCATACTTCGGATAGCCTGCGCCAGTGCATCCTGGACAGACCCACCATGAGACGCAATTTGTCGGCAGGGGGTCATAATACCATTGCAGTACACCTCTTTCAGATGTGCCGCCGTGGCGCCTTAACCTGCCCTCTTGGTTTTCCACAAGGCCGCAGTATCCCTTTTCACCTTCGTCTATTACGCATTTGTTTGCGCACTGACCGCATTGAAGACCGTTTCGTCCTTGCGGAGGGGTCGCTGGAAGGTTGAAGACCTGTCTTGCTTCAGCATGGACTAAGTTGCTAATTGGCAAAGCTTTCTCTGGTTTTGAACGGATGCAGTTCAGGCAGAGGCCTATCTGACTGGAGATTAGAGGGGAGCTTGTGTTGCAGATTTGGCATTTGCCCAACTGGCGAGTTCTCCTCGGAATGTTTGGCGCCTTGTCCTTATAGCAATATTGTCAGTTTGGGATGGCATGGCTCTCGGTGGATTTAGGGGTGTTTCTGGTCTCAGACATGTTTAAGATAGACCTCTGAATAACGTAAACAATGTTGGAGATTTCTGTTGGAGCTGTGAGAGTGTTTGATAAACACAATCTCTGAATATGATGTCGTCATTAG
>CAYGBS010000114.1:3582-4965 GCA_964348215.1 uncultured Candidatus Bathyarchaeia archaeon | reverse complement strand
ATATCAAACACATGCGTTTAATAAGAAAGAGCGAGTTTTTAAACTTGCATGACTCATATGGCAGAAACAGTAGGCAAGCGAATTGGGTGCCTCGCCACCTGAAAGCCCCGACCATGCACATCGCTTACATATGTGAAAACGCAAAGACTCACGCCTTTGTCTTCACAATCGCATAGATTGGAATTAACATGAGGCGAATGATGATGCTAAGAGCGCTGAACTTGTTGAAACGGAAGGGAAACAAAGAGGCCCAAAAAAGGCTAAATGAGATTCTGAGCGGGCAGATGTGCACAAATCTCATTCTTCCAATTTTATGATCTGTGGAATCTGCTAGAGAAAGAGCCATCTCCCACACTTCCCATTTTTTGCCTGTCTTGCTTCAATTCTGGAGAGCCACTCCCCCCTTTTTCTGAAAATGCCTCCTTTTAACCCACGACGAAAAAAAGCTTACTCATACACTCGCATTATTAATTCGCTTTCTTCACAAAACAGCTTCATGTTTAAGGCTTGTTAAACCATACAAATGCTTCATAAAGGCTAAATATTCCTGCATCATTTGATAACTGCAAGAGCTTCTGAACTCTCCTTCCGGGAGGAAGTACGCCTAACTTTCAAGTTACACGTATTTTCTCCTTCTCTCCGCTTTCAGACATTACAATTCTGCGCTCAGCCGAAACCACCTTAACTATGGCCTGAATCCATAAGCCATAAAACGTTAATCGTAGAATGTGTGCTGTTGATGTTTCATGAAGTTGAAGGACCGTGACCTTAAGATTCTTTCTGAATTAATGAAGAACGCCAAGATAAGTGACAGGACGTTAGCAGGAAGATTGGGCGTTTCTCAACCTACAGTTACTAGGAGAAGGGCGAGACTTGAAAAGGAGCGAATTATAAAGGAATATACGTTCTTACCTGATTTCTCAAAGCTTGAATACCATATCATGGCTATCACTCGAATCAAGTATAACGTGGATGTTGCAGTAGATAGAGAAAGACTTTTAGAGGCGCGGGAGAAGGCCATGGAAATCGTGAAGCAAAGCCCCTTTGAGATGGTCATGGCTGAGCACGGAATGGGAATAGGCTATGATGGAGTGACAATCTCATTTCACAAAGACTATAACGCCTACGTGGAGTTCAAAAGATGGATTAGGCAATCGCTTCCCCTAAAAGCTACGAAAATGGATAGTTTCCTAGTAAGCCTAGATGACAGATTCCGTTACAAACCTCTGACATTCTCAACACTAGCTAAACATCTGCTCACTCTAAGAGATGAGTAGAACCGCGTATTCTCTACATTAAACCCCACATCCTTTTCTTGTGATTTCTGGGTCTGTCTTTGAAGGATACAAACTCTTTAGAAAACGCAAGCAACAGACTTGCGGT
>CAYGBS010000114.1:0-3546 GCA_964348215.1 uncultured Candidatus Bathyarchaeia archaeon | reverse complement strand
CCTAACGGGGCAGGAAAGTCTTCTATACTCTTGGGCATCTCAATCGCGTTGGGTCAATCCTACACCGAACGCTCAAGAAAGCTCAGCAACTTAATAAGGTGGGGAAAAGATCAAGCCAGAGTAACAATCGTGCTAGACAATTCACCGAAAGAAGGAAAACGTCCCGTCAAGAAGTTCGACAAGGACCAGGTCTTCCTTACCCGCGTATTGCGGCGAGATGGGAAGTACTGGTTCGAACTCGATAACCGTGCCGCAACAAAAAAAACCGTTGAAAGAATGCTCAAGAAATTCAACATTGAACCAGACAACCTTCTCATCATTATGCATCAGAACATGACTGAACAGTTTTCAGTTCTCTCTCCTCAAGAAAAACTCGAAACTGTGGAAGCAGCTGTTGGCTTAGAGGCTTACCGAAAAAACGTTTTGCAAGCAAAGAAAAAGTTAGGCCGCATGCTAAGTGAAGAAGAATCTGTCAGCAAACTTCTCGAATCGGCAGAACAGACACTCAATTATTGGCGAGAAGAATACGACCGCTACCAGCAAAAGAAGCAATCACAGATGAAGAGACGATTCCTTGAAAGAGAACTCGTTTGGGCAGAAGCCTACAAAAGGGAAAAAACGATGAAGGAGCTGCAAAATCAATTCAGAACAGATGAAAGCGAACTCCAGCAAATCGAAGACGAGACAGCAAAATCGCAAAATGCGCTCACTGAGCTGCAGTCAAAACTGGAACAGTCAAAATCCCATTGGCAAAAACTCTTTCAAGAACGCCTAGGGCTGGAAAGAGAAAAAGCCAAAAACGAAGTCAATATAGCATTAAGAACCAAGACTTTCGAAGAAATGCGGCAAATCGTAGAAAATCACCGCGAAAAAATAACCGAATGGGTAGCCATTATTAAAGGATTGAAAACATCTCTTGCCCCGCAACATAATCCGAACGAATATGGGACCAGACTGTCAGAAATAGAACGGGCATACGAGGAACTTGAAAACAGATGGGTCAGAGACCTCAACCGAAAGAGCGAGAACCTGAAGGAACAAATAGAAACTTTTAATGGAAATCTTGGAAAAACGGATAACCATCTTCTAGAAACTCAGATGAAAACAGACCACGTAAAAAAGGAGATCGAAGACCTCACTAGTCGAATCATAGACCTAAAGATTAATGCTGCCCTATTAGACTACAGAAAGCAAAACATTGAAAAACATCTTCAGAAACTCCGCAGAGAACTGAAAAACAGGACAGAGGAACACGAAGACGCCGTCAAAAAAGCAGAACAGATCGGCTCCCGGATAGCATCAACAAGAACTATCGGCGAAATTCTAGACGAAATCCGACTAACTGATGGATATCTTGCAGCCCTCAGCGATGTTTCGGAAGATGTCGAACGTATGTATGAGTCCTACTCCAAACTCTATCTAGACTTAAAGGAGAAAGCACAAAAAGTCTCAGAAAACAGAGAAAAAACCCTGGAAGAAGTCAACGCGCGAATGGAAGCATGGCGAAGAGTTATGCAGAATCTTCTGGGCAACGTGAGTCTCCGATACCAAAAGATTCTATCGAGAGCTCAAGCTTCAGGTGATGTAAACCTGAATAATGGACACGATATTGAGGCTGCCGGCTTGGAAGTACTTGTAGGCTTCAAAGGCGCCCAGCCAGTTCCTCTGGATGCTTATACGCAAAGCGGAGGAGAGAGAAGTATGGCTACAATGAGTTTCCTTCTGGCTTTGCAACAGCACGTGCAATCTCCTTTCCGCGCAGTTGACGAATATGACGTCCACATGGATCCAAAAAACCGTGAAACGATCGCCCTTCTTCTCATAGAATCAGTTCAAGGCTTGAACTCTCAGTATCTAATAATAACTCCAAGCCAAATTACCTTCGCTGACAGAAACATTCATGTCATCACAGTGCAAAATATTGAAGGTTCGTCTAGAGTGAAAGAAGTGGCAGAGTAGCTCCTTTGGCTAGTTGCGATGACTGCTTCAGCAGGTGTTGCATCATTCGCCCCCAGCTTTTTGCTGCCTCACCTGGCGGTCTTCAAGGTCTTTCAGCCACAAGTTAAGCAAACGCAACTGCACGAAACAAGACTTAAATTCTTCTGGAGTCCCACAATTCCAATCGAAATGAAGTTATCTGTGATAATTCCAACATTAAACGAAGGAAAATACATCAAATCCACATTACAAAGTTTGGCCAAACAAACCTACCGAGACTTTGAGTTGATAGTGAAAGATGGTATGAGCACAGATAACACCGTTGACATAGCTAACGAATATGCTGATCTTGCCATCTCAGAAAAGGACGTTTCTATTGGAGATGCAAGAAACCAAGGTGCAAGACGTGCAAGCGGTGATGTATTGGCTTTCTTAGACGCTGACACCTCCCTTGACAAAAACGCACTTGAACTAATAGTTGAAGACTTCGACAATCACGACATAGTACTCTTATTGCCGAAATATGGACCAAGAGAAGAAGATACCAGACTTCTGCCTCGAACAAAAAAACAGATAAGCAGATTTCTCATAGGGTTCGAAAATTTCTGGCGTATGTATGTTGACAAGTTCTGTGGAGGCATGTTTATGCCAGTTGACTCTTCTACGTTCAAAAGAATAGGTGGATTTGACAGAAGATTAAGATGCTGTGAAGACATAGAAATTTCATACAGACTGAGAAAAGTAGGAAAAGTATTGAATGATTACAGAATAAAGGCCTATTTCTCAATCAGAAGATTCATCTTAAGTGGCTACGTCAAAACGCTGCGCAATTATGGACTGAACGCGCTCAGGATGCACCTTCATCTACTGCAGCCCATATTTGAAAGTTTTAGATGACGAATGGATATACATGGACTGCGTCATCAGTAGTCTCCTCATAAACTCGCGTAAACACTTTTCCATGTCTCTTGCCCGAATGACCAGAGTGACCGCTTCATTCTTCCTTGAGCCTCTTCTATAATTAGGTTTATAAGGATGCTGAGTATTTGAACGGCTTGACACGTCAACGTCTCCGAAAGTGAGGATGCCTGGTTGTCAAAGGAGAAGCAAAAAAAACGGCTTGGCAAAGAGCAACTTCAAAGCATCATTGACTTATGCCGCTCAACCGAGGAGAGAGGAATAGACCCTTTTATGGTTGATGTAGATCGTATCCTCACAATTATTCATGAATACTTCCCTAGATGGGAGACTCCTGAAGAGCTTCAAGGCTTTTTTAAAGATACGGCAACCACCGAGATCTACACCGATCCCTTTCTAATAGAGGAAAAGCTGCGCAAATTGTCTAGAGAGGAAATCTGTGAGATATTCCTGGGGTCTTGGCACCCCATAGTGGAGTTTGAACAGATTTCTCCTAGAAGCCTAGCCGAGGCAATCGAATATTGGCAGAACCTGGTCCCGCTGGAGGGAAGATGGCAGGAAATCAACGCATCACATTTAGAAACTGGAATGGCAACGAGAGAGGAATTGCTCAGACAGCAGATTATGGCAGAGAAAGAGTTTGCCGAAGAGTTGGAAACCTTTTGGCAAGAACTCAAGCAGAAAGCAATG
>CAYGBS010000113.1:0-4993 GCA_964348215.1 uncultured Candidatus Bathyarchaeia archaeon | reverse complement strand
GCCGCGCTCGAGCCGGGTGAGGAAGAAGAAGACATGATTCGCATTGTTCAATGGTGTGTTGACCGGGGTGGTCACCCAGCTCTCTTCTCCTTTACACCGATTCCTGGAACAAGGTTGGAACACAGATGCTCCCCGAAAATAGACCAATATAGAAGGATTCAGCTTGCCCGCCATCTCATTGTTCGAGGGAGGACTCGTTATGAACGATGACCGGGCAGGCCTCGGAACAGTCGTTGCAGCCGTTGCAGAGTTCCTCAATAACGTAGCGGGGCTTCTTCTCGATGACCACCTTGAAGTTGCCGACCACCCCCTCGACGCTTCTCACCTCGGAGTAGGTCAGGAGGCGGATGTTAGGGTGCTGCTTGACCTCGACCATCTTGGGCGTAAGGATGCATGATGAACAGTCTAAAGTTGGAAATGTTTTTCCAAGCTGCGCCATGTGGCCCCCGATGCTTGGACTCCTCTCAACTAGATACACATGGAAGCCTTTGTCAGCCAACTCCAAAGACGAGTTAATTCCTGCGATTCCTCCACCGATCACTACTACATTCTTGCTAACTTCCATTGTCTTAGGTTCCAAAGGTTTAAGATGGCGTGATCTTTCCACTGCCCCTTTCACAAGGTGGATTGCCTTTTGAGTAGCTTGTTCTCTATCGTCGTGAATCCAACTGCATTGCTCTCTAATGTTGGCAATTTCCAGAAGATACTGGTTTAGTCCAGCTGTTTCCACGTTTCTTCGAAATGTCTCTAGGTGCATTCTTGGAGAGCATGCTGAAACAACTATTCTATTCAATCCTTTCTCTTTTATTCCGTCCCTTATCATCTTCTGTCCAGGGTTGCTGCAGACGTACTCGTATACTTCAGAAACCTCAACATCTTCGAAAGCCGCAGCTGCCTCCTTTAATTTTTCCACTTCTACTGTTCCACTGATGTTTCCTTCTTTGCCACACCCGCATCGGCAGATATAGACGCCTATTCGCGTTTTCTTTTCTGGCATAGATTCTCCCCTCAGATTATGCTTCTTTTATATCTATCATTGTTTTAGTCTTTATCATAGAAAGAATTGTGTGAAGTTGCTTATAAATAGTCGGTATATAGAATATTTTTTATATATATCATAATTACAATATTAAGTGATGGGTCTAATTTGGAAAAACGAAAAGTACAGCAAGTTGGCCGCTCTACTCTTACAGTTTCACTGCCCAAAAGTTGGACGGAGCAGGTGGGCCTAAGAAAAGGAGATCTGGTGATGTGTATTCCAGAGGAAGATGGGTCAATGAGATTAACTGTAGACGCTCTAAACAAACAGAAGTATGACATCACAAAAGAATTCGTGGTAAACTCTGATCTATGCGACGAACCGCGAATGCTCGAGCGGATAGTCATCGCGAACTACATTCTCGGACGTGACACCCTCAAAATAGTTTCGACAAAACGCATAAGCAGTCTACATGTGGAAGAGGTCAGAAGGATGGTGAGAAGACTCATTGGACTCGGAATAATCGAAGAATCTCCGAAGCAAATCATTCTACAATGCTCTATTGATCCTTCAAAGTTTAGTATTGAAACTCTTATGCGGAGACTTTCCGTAATTGTCTCAACAATGCATGAAGAGGCTATGCAAGCTCTCCTGACCTCCGATCGAGAACTCGCCAAAGACACCATTCGCAGAGAAGATGAAGCCAACATGATATACTGGCTCATCACCCGCCTCCTCCTCTCAGCTCAAAGATCGGTCAACATTGCGAAAAAAATTGGGCTAAAGGAACCCCTGCAAATCCCAGACAATAGGTTGATTTCAAAGTATCTGGAAACCATAGCTGACTACGCTGAAAACATGGCCAAGAGAATTCTAGAATTCCTGAGATACAAGAAAAAAGTCGCTACGTCTACAATTGAAAGAATATATCAACTAGGCGAACTTGCTCATACAATCTTCCAAAGTGCCGTAGATTGTGTCTTTACAGGAGACATGAAGATCGCAAACAGCGTCTTAGAAATGAGACAAGTAATAGATTTAAAAGAAGAAAAACTGAGAAGAAGGCTCCCAAATATACCCTATTTAGGAGCCATCGCTCTGTGCATAACTCGAATAGCGGAAAGCGGCGCTGGCATCGCAGTCATCGCTCTAGACAGAGCACTTGAGAAACCAAGTGAACTTTGCAGGTGCTCAACAGCCAAATTGGACCAAGCAGAAACAGTCTTTTCAGAGATTCGATCCAAACTAAAACATCAATAGAATCCATGGAGATACTGGTCGAAAAATGATAAAGAAAATCTGGGACACAGTTATGTTCACTTGGGCGGCTATGTTTGGAGCGACTGTAGGGCTTCTTGCGTGTCTCTATATTTTGGCAGGAGAGTGGTTGGAACACAAGAAAAGAAGGGAAACTTACGCTTTCTTAGCAGATAAGAAAAGAACTATGGCCTTTTACAAGATTCTCTCTAAAATCTATGATGTGATCAACCCCTTTTTCTATACAAATACTATGAGAGCAAGCGTTGTAGGTTTAGCAGAAATCAATCAGAATTCATACATCCTTGACGTAGGCTGCGGCACAGGGTACACTACTGAGGAAATATCAAGAAAAGCAGCTGATGGCGAAATCGTAGCTGTTGATATAACTCTTCCCCAATTGAAGAAAGCAATTAGAAGGCTCAAGTCTCTGACGAACATGCTTTTTCTCAGAGGAGACGCTGAAAATCTACCTTTCAAAAATAACGTGTTTGGCGCCGTAGTCTCCGTAGGAGCAATGGAGTACTTTCAAAACCCCAAAAAAGTTGTTCAAGAAATGCGCAGAGTTCTCAAAAAGAAGGGAAAAATAGTCATTGGCGCACCAAATCTTGACTGGTTCAAGAAACTCAATCTGGATAGAATATTCTACACCCCCACAAAAGACGAGCTTCAAAGAATCTACAAACACGCAGGGCTAAAAGTAGTCAAAGTCGTCTTGAATGGGATAGAAACCTTCTTCAACACGGACAATTACGTAATTGTTGCTTTAGGAGCAAAGTAAGCATTACATTGTTATTCTAAATTCTGATCAGCATCCGAGCCACAGGGAGATAAGAGATAGCTAATAAAAGCAAGACCAGCAAGAGTTGAAAGATGTCAGCTCCAGTAAGCATGCCATGCAGGCTATAAGCTGCAATTAGCGAAATAGAAGTAACGCTATGCGCTTTTATCATGTCTAGATTAGCGGGAGCCATCAAATTTGGATTTTCATAGTGGCTGTTAAGGGTTCGTACAGATCTAAAAACCAAGGGTAGCGAGATCAAAGCGATTAAGGATATGGCAGGCATCACTCTGAACGCCACAGCCCCTATAATGATAATGTAGGTGCAAATCCAGCTCAATACATACAGTTTGACCCCTGCTCGCTTTCCATATCTGGCGACAAGCGTCAGTTTTCCAGCTCTCTTATCTTCCTCCAAATCTGGAATCTCGTTAATCACAATCATAGAGAACAGCATTATCCCCAAAGGAAGCGTGGCTAAAAAGGCTTCTAAAGTGAGTTTCTGGGTTTGGACATAATATGATCCGAGACCGATTGTGGTGCCGAAGTTTATGAGGAGTCCCAACTCTCCTAACCCATAGTGAGAGTAATGGATTGGAGGCGCCGTATAGAAGATTGAACAGAACAATCCAAACAGTCCTAATGCCAAAACGAGTAGTCCACGTTCTATAGTCAGGTAAATTCCTATAGCTGTCGTGGCTAGATAGCAGAGTATAAAGGCCTCAAACATCGACTTGGGAATGATTAATCCACTGGTGAGAGTGCCACTTCCACCTGTGTAGGGGTTCTTCTCTCCTGGTTTAAGGTGGTCGACAGAGTGCTTGTAGTCAAAATAGTCATCTGTCATGTTAAGACCCATGTGGTTTATTATCACACCTATCAAAACCAGAAGGAAATACCACGGAGAAAAGCGTTTATCAACTGCCCAGCCTACTAGACTCCCAAGAGTTGCTGGAAAGATGCTCGGTGGAATATAATGATATCTGAAGGCTTGCCACCACACACTTAGCTTCGTCCTTTTTCGATTGTTCACGGCAATTTCTGCTCCTGCCATCTGACTGCGATACACCGAAGACCTTTTTTCCTTATAATCTATTTCAAGATATCTTTCCTAGATTTGAGACTACGTAGTTAAACGAGAATGCTCATTACTGTTTCTACACTTTAGAGGTTAGGAGTGTGTGCGCCAACGAACATACAGATACACCATACCAGTGAGGACACATGCACCGAGTATTGTATATAACCCAAGCGTGCCCAAGGCAAAGAATTTCTCCGGGGCGATGTTGAACATCTCGTAAAGAGGGTCGAGAACGCTGCCTTTTCCAGCTAGGTGTCCTCCGAGGCTCCCGGTTTCCATCACAAATAAGAAACCTGCAATCCCGATGACTGCGTAGACCGCTGAAAGCGCGCCTTTGTTCCAGATCTCTCTACCATGGACTGCTCGAACGATGATAAAGATAACCCAGAATTCGAGAGCGGAAGCCGACATCATAACTTTGTTCATCAAGAGTGGAGAGTCAACTAGCGAGCCTGCGCCTCCTATTAGTAAGGTTAAGGCTATGAAAATTGAGACTAACAGGAACGTGACGCCGCCTATTGCTCCTATCACGGTTACAGGTTCAACGTAGTCGACGATTCTGTCAACGTCAATGTACAGAATTCTGCCGAATAGTTTGCGGTAGAGTTTGGCGGCAACTATGATGAGTATCGAAAGTCCTGCCAGGGTTAGCATCCCTTCATGAAGCCCAACCGTCATTGTATGTAGTCCACTAGGTGTGACTGCCATGTTTTTCTCCCTCCTTCTTTGCTTCTATTTTACGTGCAGTTAGAACAGCTATGAATGAGACAAACGCTATTGCAATCGTTCTTATAGAAACTTGCGTGATCCACAGCTGCATGCGCTCTCCCTTTGAAGGCACTGTAAGAATTTCTGAGGCTGTGCTTGAGTCACCTCGATCATCGGTTACTTTGAG
>CAYGBS010000112.1:0-5246 GCA_964348215.1 uncultured Candidatus Bathyarchaeia archaeon | reverse complement strand
GCTTGGCTACAGAGACCTCGAAAGATTTGTCTTCTGCAGTGGCATCGGCTGTTCTTCATGGATTCCTTCGCCACATTTTGAAGCAGATTCTATTCACACCACGCATGGACGAAGCATACCTGTTGCGACTGGTGTCAAGCTTATGCGTCCCGACTTGAATGTAGTTGTTTTCGGCGGCGATGGCGACATCGTTGGCATAGGGCTAAGTCATTTAATTCACGCTGCGAGAAGGAATCTTGACATCACAGTGGTTATGGTAAACAACATGATCTACGGTATGACAGGCGGGCAGGTGGCAGCAACAACTCCTTTGAGGGCGAAAACTACCACCACTCCTTACGGGGGCTTTGAACCTCCACTAGATGCTGTTGAACTTGTCGTCTCCGCAGGAGCATGTTATGCAGCACGTTGGACCACGGCTCACATAGATCAGCTAAAAGAAGCAGTCAAAAAAGCGTTGATCTCAAAGGGGTTTAGCTTCGTTGAAGCAGTAAGTCAGTGTCCAACCGCTTATGGCCGCCGGGTCGGGTTCAAAAACGCGGGAGAGATGCTTCGGTGGTTGAAGAGGCAAAGCGTGACAATTGAGGAGACAGATGGGTTGACTGAAGAAGAATTGAAAGAGAGGATAGTTGTCGGCGAATTCGCTGCCAGATCTTTTCCAACTTTAACCGAGAGAGTTCAAGCAGTGTTGAAGAAGGCAAAGAAACGATGACCCGAATCGAGGTGCGAATCTGTGGGCTTGGTGGACAAGGCGTCGTGCTTGCAGGGCAGATTCTTGGACGCGCTGCAGTTTTTGATGGAAAAAGGGTCGTGCAAACTCAGAGCTACGGTGCTGAAGCCAGGGGAAGTGCTGCAAAGGGTGAGGTGATAATCTCAAACAGGAAAATAGGATATCCACTGGTGAGAAGATGTGACATTCTAGTGGCAATGAGCCAAAGCGCCCTCAATCTGTACATTGAAGACCTAAAAGAAAAAGCGACCCTCTTAGTAGACAGCGACTTAGTAAAGCGAATTCCCATGATCAAAGCCAAAGTGCGCAAATTCCCAGCAACCAAAACTTCTGAAACTCAACTGAAGTCTAAGATTTATGCAAATGTTGTAATCCTCGGCGCACTAACAAAGGCAACAAACATTGTGAGCAAAGAAGCCGTAGAAAAAGCGATTACAGCCAGTGTCAAACCTGAAACCATAGAAACAAACGTGCGTGCCTTCAAGACTGGTCTTAACCTCCAGACATCAATTTGAGGCAGACAAATTTAAGAATCTTTGGAAATATGGATCCATTGGGTCCCTAACTTTTAAACTCTAGAAGCCTAAAGAAGATAGCTACCAAGGCCTGAATCACCATGCCTAGCCCAAAACTCCGTAGCATCCACAAAGCCGGTGTCCGAGTGCTCAAAGCGATTTCGGCAACAATACGCATCCGAATCCTAAACCTGATGTTAGAACATGGCCCCATGTCTTACACAGAAATTATGAACGCTCTGAAACTCGATGCAACTCGTGACGCTGGACGCTTTGCCTATCACCTCAAGTCCCTTTTGAAGGCTGACCTCATAGAGCCTGACGCTGAAACAAAAAAATACCGTCTGACAGATCTTGGGCGACGAGTTATTGAAATCACTGATGAAATAGAGGACCGAACATACAAAAGGAGAAAGATGTTTGTCCGCACTTCCCATCTTTCCATTGAGGAGTTTGACAGAAACAAAATTATCCAGTCCCTTATCACAGAGGCCAATGTTCCCACAGATCTTGCCCAAAAAGTCGCCAGAGAAACGGAGAAACGTCTCCAGCAGTTCAAGACTAAATATCTAACAGCCCCTCTTATCCGCGAGATCGTCAATGCAGTTCTTCTTGAAAAGCACTATGAGCAATACCGCCACAAGCTCACACGTCTAGGTTTGCCTGTCCACGAAGTAACTCGTTTAATCGATGCCTCCAAACCCAACGTTGAAGCAGTTCACAGGGCGGCCGGGAACGCTGTCATGGAAGAGTATACCCTTCTAAACGTTTTACCTCGTGAAATCTCAGATGCTTACCTTAGTGGCACTCTGCATCTCCACAATCTTGGCACGTGGATATTAAAACCAAACGAAGTGACACATGTTCTCCCATATTTTCTGCAGACTTACAGACCGAGAACCTTTGAAGCGACTATCAACGTAGCCATTGACATTATCCGAAGCGCAGCAACAGAGACAACAGGTCAACAAAACCTAGACAACTTCAATGTATACCTAGCGCCGTACACAGAAGACATAGCTCCCGAAGGAATCAAAGAATTCCTACGGCTCTTCATAAGAAATCTGAACCGAACAACATCGTTGCCTACCACGATAGGTTTGGAAATCTCAGCAGGCGAGACTGGACTATACTCTGAGGAAACTCAACAACTTGCCTCTCTGTTACTAGAAACGATGGCAGAAGAAAATAGGTCCTTTCCTCTCCGGAACCCAAAAATAATGGTAAAGACCCGTCGAGAGACCATTAAGAGTAATGAGGCACAGGCTTTGCTACACGAAGCCCACAAGCTTGCTACGTCGAGTGTCCTCGTGTATTTCGCAAACCTTTGCCCTGACAACCAAAAGAACGCTACCTACAGTGCTTCTGGTTTAAGACTGGCGGATGATTGGCATCAAGACTGGGAGCTTGACACTCAGCGGACCGGAAATCTGGGTATGGTCACTGTGAACCTGCCTAGAGTTTCTCTTGATGCCAAGGGAGATGAAGATAGATTCTTTGAACTCCTTGACGACCGGCTTGATACAGTTGACCAGGCTTTGGATATTAAGTATCGGACGATTGAGAGTCGCGTTGATCAAAACCTTCTGCCTTATTTGATGCAGAAAACGACTGGTGATCGGTACTTTAGATTGGAAAATGCAGCACGGACGATAGTTTCTATTGGGATGAGGGACGTGGTTCGAGCATTGGCGGGCAAGGAAGCCATTGAAGAACCTGGCAAGGCCTCTGCGATGACGGAGAAAATTTTGAAATACATCAACGCTTACGCAAGGAGACATTCTAAGAAGCCCCAGAGGCGGATGACAACAGCTATCATACCTAACAGAATGGCAGCAAGAAGGCTTGCAAGGTTGGATGTGGAGAAATATGGTTGGGGGGCTGTCCAGACAGAAGGCACCAGAGACCAACCCTACTACTCAGACATAAACATGGTTTCTCTTCGTGAGAAAGAACGACTCAATCTGGAAGCAGCGCTTTGTCGACTCACACCAGGTGGGCATCTGACTTTAATAGATGTGGAGAGCGATCAGCCTTCTGCAGAGGAGCTTCTTTCGAAAACAAGGCAACTTGTTACAAGCGATATAGGTCTGTTCGCATACAGCTTATCTTTCACGTTCTGCCGTCATTGCAAGACGCTATCCCACCAATCCCGCCTGAAATGCCCCAACTGCAGCTCTACAAACATCTTCACCTTGACACATTTCTGATCCGACTTTTTATCCTTCCAACATGCGCAAGTTTGGAAACGTAGTTGCCCCTGCAACGCTGCTACAATTTTACTTCTTCTTATCTTGTGACAAAGGCAATGCAGCTAACATCACGGCCCCGCTGTCTACAGCGGGCTTCAGCAAGTTCTCACCGCAATACGGACACAACCTGAACTCCGCCGAAACCTGTCGTCCGCAAGCGGGACATATCTTGTGTTTCTTGACCTCCTTCTCCAAACGTTTCATCATTTTCTTCAAACCTTCAACGTCACTCTTCAATGCTCCAACTGTCTTGTTCAATGGTTCAAGGCTCAAAACCTCGCTACGTACGTTGAAAAGAAGGTCCCTTACGCCGCCCAGCAGCTTGTTGTTATTTTCCAAAGTCTGACTCATCATCTCCAAAATACTTGTCTTAGCTTCCAACAGCTCCACATCTTCTTTGTTTTCCTTCCTTCCAGCTTCTAACACCTTTCCTAGGAAAGTTTCAACTGGACTTCGAAGAGCAACAACCGTTGTCCCTCCCCAAAGCAAGAACGCTGCAATTAACGAGCATGATAGATAAAGAAGCGGATTGATGACCTCCAATGTCCCGACGAAGGGGTAGACCAGCAAGAGGAATGATTCATTTGTGGTACCTGTTAACCACAGAAAACCGTCTAGGGCATGTAGTCCTGCTAGAAAAGTCAAGGAACCCAAAATCCAAACAGCAACACCCTTCCTGACCACGATAGACAACCTCTCTAGATAATAACTCTAGAAATAAACTATAACTCCGCTAATTAAGCCGCTATTCTCACAAAAGAAATATGTCGAAAAGTGATATATACGAGTCAAAAGGGCTGGGCTAGTTTTAAATATGGCTGTCCACTCTTCTGAAGGACGGATTTGAATGGGATTCAAAGCAGTACATTATTCCAAAATAAAGGCCGCCGATGCCAGAGACTGCAATGCTGATGGAACTAAGGTTCGTTGGTTGATAACTAAAGACGACGGAGCGGAGAATTTCGCCATGCGTTGCTTCGAAATGGCTCCAAAGGGGCATTCTCCTCATCACTCACACAAATGGGAACATGAGGTATTCATACTAGACGGTGAGTGTCTCGTTGCCTGTGGAAATCAACAGAAGAAAGTCGGCGCTGGTTATGCAATATTCATTCCACCGAATGTTATGCACCAATTCAAGAATGAAGGAACAGAAGTTCTGAGATTTCTCTGTCTTGTTCCCCATAATGGGTAAGTACTTACTTCTTACGCCTTGAGATTGGCAGTTTTACAACCTGAAGCTCTGTTTCTGCATAGCTCAGTTGCCAACCAAACAGACTTCTAAAACTTGAAACTTCTTTTGTTTCGTGTGCTGTTGGATTAATCAGAAAAAGCGCAGTGGCGTCCATGGAAACTAATACGTCAAGGGCATAACGAAGGAAATTGTATGTTTTTTTGAAACCGATGGAATGGACTAGATTGGACAGGTTGTCGAAGACTAAGTTTTGCGTAGAGCCAGATTTCGCCCTTAATGTCTTGTCCATGGAGTCCAACAGGAGAGATGCATTTTCGGGAAGCAGAACCTTCTTCTCAGATTTCTTAGTTGGCGCTGAAACCTGACCGGTCATAAGGAAAAATGATATGTCTTTTCGATTGTTAAAGATGGAATGAGTAGTGCTTTGAGGGTATGTGAAGACTACTATAGGCTCCGCATTCGCTGTAGCTTCATTTATGAAGTCGCTTACGGCTTTCTGATAGTCGCTTCTCGGGTCAAACTCTAAGAGAATGCGTTGTCCTTTTACTTGTTGA
>CAYGBS010000111.1:0-5342 GCA_964348215.1 uncultured Candidatus Bathyarchaeia archaeon | reverse complement strand
TAGTTGGACCTGAAGAACTTAAAGAGGGAAAAGTCGTCTTACGAAACTTGACAACCCGAGAACAGGAAGCTGTAGACATTAATGATCTCGTCAAGAAACTTAAATAGAAGACTGCTCTCTCGCTTTCACTTCTTTCCTGCTGAATGTTCTGCTCAATCCTATAGCTAACAATGCTAATAATCCAAGTATGCCTAAGATTATGGTTAAAAATGAAATTAGAACTTCGATGGAAAATATACTCGGATACAAGTCCGAGGCAAGTTCATAGGCGTAGAAGTAATAGTTGAAATACCAGTGCAGAAGTATAGGTGCCTGAAACCCATACGCTAAATAAGCAAGACTCCAAATAAGGCCTACCATAAATGTCGATGTTACCTTTCCAATTTCCCAACCAATCGGCGAAAGAAGATGGGCCAACCCAAAAAAAAGCGAGGTGGCCAGAACAATAATCCACTCAGCTATACTTATGCCTCTAAACCCATCAGCATCTACGTTTTTCAAGCCAACCATCCTCTTTGCTTCTTCAGGATAAACCGGAGCAATAAGGAAAAGTTTAAGCAGCTGCTTTGAAGACAACTGTGCAGCAACCCTTCTTCCTGCCCAAAAAACATAGACAATCAAAAAGAAGCCTATGGGACTTAGTCGAAAACCAATCTCTTCAATTAAAGGCGAATACGCTAACAAGAAAAAAGTTTCAAAAGGATTTTCTGGAAGGGCAGGTTCACCTGTAGGAACACCCAAAGCAGACTCTTGAAAATAGTGTAAAGCAATTACAGCCAAAAATAACATGCTTGCAAGAATAGGCAAGGCAAACAGAAAATTCCTTAAAAGGCGACTTAACGGTCGCAAAAAAGCATTTCTAACGACTTTATGAAAACTTTCTCTCCATAGCCAAGCAACCGAAAAGCAAAGAATGTAGAAGCTCCAAACAAAAAGGAAGATAAGCCCCCAATTAAGCACTAATGGAGTTTCAACTTGAAATAATATGAACAGCAAGATGGGCAAAGGATAAACGCGTATGCTTAAAGCACGTCCTTCTGAAGTGAAGAAGAAAAGCTCCAATCCTAAAAGCATAGCAAGAACATAGGAAGCAACAAGAACAAGAACACAAATGATCATCAACGCTGTGAAGATTTTTTTGGAAACATCCTCTATTCCATTAAATTTCACACGGAACACTCCAACTACTCTTTTCGACAATTGGCTAATAATACTAACTATTTGATGGAGGGAGTTTCAACTTCAGGTGAACCGCTTCAAATTTTCGGCATAATTCCATGAATATTTGTGAAAAAATAAAAATACCTCTTCTAACAATTGTAACTACGGATGCGAAAGAGATGAAAGCCTTACATGCTGTCTTAATTTGCCTAATAATATTTGCAATCTTTGGTTACACTACCACTACGGCTGGACCTGTATTTCAACAAGATAACAACCTTGCGCTTGAGGAAAAAAATACTTCATACGAGTCTCCAACTGTCCTGCAACCACAAAAACCAGTTCCCATTTACTCAGCAGATCCCATAGATGACCCAGCACCTCACTGACGCAACTCAAGGCTTCTTTCGAAAAATAGCCTCCTCTGAGGGAGGGTTTCAGTGAGCCGTCTTGAAGACTTCGAATGGATGCTTCATTACCTAAAAATCTTAGATCCCATAAACGCTAAGATACTTGCAGGACTGGGTAAATTTGGACCGAGAAATATATCGTTTTTAGCTAGATCTGTGAGAGTTCCTGCTACGACTGTTGCTTTTAGAATCAAGAAGTTAACAGAGAGAGGATATCTTCAGGTGCGAGCAAACTTGGACCATCCTAAGCTAGGTTTAATGAAGGCTGTTTTAATTGCCGATACAACTGGAGGACTTGAAGACAAGTTAAGGGAAGCCATCGAAAGTATTGGCTATTGGACTTACTTCACAAGATGTTACGGCAAGTTCAGTGGCATTTACATCGTATTTGCTTTTCCAGCCGAGCACAAAAACAAATTAGAAGCTTACCTAAAAGAGGCTGTTCGTCGTAAGGCAATGTCCAGTTACGTCTTCTTTTGGATAACCAACCTATGCGAAGTGCCACCAAACTTTGATTGGTTTGATTTTAAAAGCAAGGCATGGAAAATTCGGTGGCAGCAATGGATCAGCGAGGTTCTGAAAGCCTCAGAAAGACTTCCTGAGAGGCTTGTTGAACCGGCGAAGTATCAGATTACGGTTGACGAAACCGATTTATTGCTCTTAAAAGAACTGGAAAAGGATGCGTTCGTTGAGTTTACCAAAATTGCTAATACTCTTAGAATGTCGCCTCAAGGTGTCCGATATAGATATCATAAGCACGTTATGAAGCATGGCTTACTTGCGGACTACAGGGTAGCTGTTTTTCCCTATCCCCTTCTGGTTTCAGACATGTGTAGTTTTATTATTCATTTCGAAAATGAGAAAACTCTCGCCAAGTTCAGCAACACCTTGTCAAGAAAACCTTTCATCATAAACTATGGGAAAATTATTGGTCGAAACTCGCTGTTAATGCATTCTTACACTCCGAAGACAGAGTTTCCAAACTTTATCGATGCCTTAAACAGTTTGGTCAAAAGAAACCTCATCGCTGATTTCTTTTACGTGAATCTAGACATTCCGTCATTCAAACGTCGAACTGTATCCTATGAACTTTTTAAGGATAGGTCTTGGACTTTTAACCATAAAGAAAATCTTAAAAGATTAAAAGAAATCACGAGCAAATGATAATCCTCGCCATATCTATAAAACTCGCGTAAATCAGCAGAAAACCTTCAAATTGATGTTTGTCTTTTCTCAAAGAAATTTCAATTATTAGAGATTTCGACAAAAACTTTTTAAACAAGGAGCACCAACAATAAAAGTAAGTGGGGGTAGAGAAGGGAAGCCAGAAAATATCATCGCACTGGATTTTTGGAACTCCTTTCTCTCTCTTCAGTGTCTGGCTTTCCTTCACCCAAACTTTCGTGTGAAAATTCGGTTTCGTGGATTTCTGGATGCATTTAATTTTGGCAGTGAAACTTTTTTTGTACCATTGCGCTTTTTGCCAGTGGACTGTGGGTGCATAGGTTTTTTTGTAGGCTTTTCCAAGCCTGAAAGAAGGGCTTGGTATATCTGGGTGGTTTGCTCGGCTGCTTTTTTCCACGTGAAGTACTGCAAGACTATTTTGCGTCCATTTTCGCCCCAGCGTTTTGCTCTTTCGGGGTCGCTTAATACGTGCTTTATGCCCCAGGCAATATCCGTTGGGCTTTCTCCATTTAAATGTACGCCGATTTGGTCTGGACCGGAAGATATGACTTGCTCGCGGAAGCCGACTACTCCTTTGGCGCCAACTACTAGGGGTTTTGCCATTGACATGGCTTCTAGGCTTACTATTCCGAAGGGCTCGGAGATTGATGGAAAAACACATGCGTCTGCGGCAGCATAATGTAATATTCTTTCTTTTTCGGTGACAAACTCGAAGCGGCAAGCAACCTTGTGGGGGATTCCGAGTCTTGCTGCGGTTTCGAGAACATCTCTTTGCTCCTCTCCTTTGCCTAGAATAACCAGTTTGGTTTGCGGGTACTCTTCTAGGATAAGAGGCATGGCTTGAAGGAGATTTCTCACTCCCTTAACCCATGTGAGCCTTCCAAGGAAAAGAAGCATGGACTCATCGTTTTTTATGCCATATCTTTCCCGAGTCCCTTCTATGTCTTCTTTTGCGTATTTTTCTGGACTGTATTTTTCGGGGTCTACTCCGTTCCAAACCACGCTGATCTTTGAGCCTGGCCAGCCATGCCGGATTAGGTCTTCTTTCATTACATGACTAACGGTAATTATTCTGTCCGCTGCTTGGGCAGTTGCCCATTCAAGATGATAGACCACTTGAGAGCCTTGACCTCCACTGCGACCAAATTCGGTGCTGTGAACGTGAAATATCAATGGCATTTTTGTCTCGTTTTTCACCATTATCCCGGATATGCTGCTCAGCCAGTCGTGGACGCATACTATGTCGAAGTTGCAGCCTTCTCTTTCGATTAGTCCGTTGACGAACTTGGTGGCGCTTAGAACATTATAAATGAAGAGGTCGCTGAAAAAGCGGATGTTGGTGCCCCATTTTTTCAAGTCGTCAGTGACGAACATTGGGAAAACGTTGCTTGCATTTGCAATCATGGGGCGGTGAACTTCAACACCTTTTATGATTTCCCTCGTTTTTAATTCTCTAGGGTTAAGTGTGAAAACAGTGACGTCGTGTCCGAGTCTAACAAATTCTCGGGTGATGTGCTCAGCGTAGGTTCCGAGTCCCCCGACTAGTTTCGGCGGATACTCCCAGACGAAGAAGCCGATTCTCAACGATGCCACCTTTGACTTTCGTAGTTTTGACATTGTCGATAAAATTTCGTGTGTCACATTCCATATGCACAATAGGGAAAACCAAGATTAGCAAAGCGGCTTTCTGCTTCTTTTTAGGAAGTTTTTATGGAAATTGAAAAATAGACGTTTTCTGGGTATATTGCTAGGCGGGATTTGGCGTGAGAAAGATATCTTGGAAACGTTTCGGTTATCATGTAGTGTACGATGTTGATATTTACGATGCCATTAATTTTGCAAGTAGACATGGCTTTGGTTATATTGTTCCAGATTTGATGGTCCCCCGTTTCTTCCCAGAGCGTTTCAGCCTACAAGAAAGGCGACGCATCCGAGAATTTGCAGCGTCAAAAGGTGTGTCTATTTCGTTCCACGGTCCATCTGACTACCTGAACCTCGGAACTCTATATCCAGAGGTCAGAAAGGGTGTCCTTGATCGAATGAAACTTTGCTTAAACTTTGCTCGAGATGTTGGAGCCGAAAGATTCACTATCCACATCGATCCTCCGTTCGATTTCGTTTTTGCTGGAAGGAAGGGCACGTACGTGAGGAATCATTGGACATTGTATAAGAGTGCTTTAAGACAAAGCCTAGTTGAGATGGTTGAGTACTCTCGTGGAGAAGTCTTTGTCTGTGTTGAGAACGATCGGTTGAGCAGAATGGCCATGGAGGTCTTGGAAGAACTTTTGCCAACAGAAAAACTCTTTCTGACATGGGACGTACCGAAGAGCTATGCTATCACTGGGGAACCAATCGTCGAGATGGAGAATTTCCTCATGCGCCACCTAGAGAAAGTTAAAGAATGCCACCTTCACGATCAAAAGCCAGGAAAATATTCACATGACATTCTAGGAGCGGGAAAAATCGATTTCTCTCAATATCTAAAAATACTGGTGCCTCAAGATGTTTACTTTACCCTCGAAATTCGCCCCAGAGAAAATGCCTTGAAAAGTCTGAAAATACTGAAAGACATGCTTGGGAATCTCG
>CAYGBS010000110.1:4721-5410 GCA_964348215.1 uncultured Candidatus Bathyarchaeia archaeon | reverse complement strand
AAAACTGCAAAAACTCTACAAGAAGCATGCGAGTTAGCTGAAGTTGGATTCGAATACTTCACCACAATACAAGGCATACAGGTGTTTCGTAAGCGAAAATGATAGTGTATAAGTTGAAAATCATAGTCTATAAAGGTTTATATGGAATGAGAATGAGGATACTATTTCACACCTCTTAACTCTCAGTCTTCAATGACAATAGAGGTTTCTTCATGGGAAAATCTAACGTCATCATCATGGGGGCAGCTGGTCGAGACTTCCACAACTTCAATGTTTACTTTAGAAACAACGGATCATACAACGTGGTTGCCTTTACTGCTACCCAGATACCTGGAATTGAGAAGAGAAGTTATCCTCCTGAGCTTGCAGGATCAGAGTATCCAAAGGGAATCCCGATATATCCTGAAGAAAGACTGTCGGAGCTCATCGATGAGTTGGAGGTTGATGAGGTTGTCTTTGCTTACAGCGATGTGTCCCACGAATATGTGATGCATCGAGCTTCGCTAGCATTGTCCTGTGGAGCAGATTTCAGACTAATGGGGCCATCAGCAACTATGTTGAAGGCTAAGATTCCTGTGGTTTCTGTCTGCGCTGTCAGGACTGGTTCTGGGAAAAGCCAAACTTCACGAAAAGTGGCCGTCACGCTGAAGAACATGGGTTTCCAAGTTGCAGTTATTAGGCACCCCATG
>CAYGBS010000110.1:2429-4711 GCA_964348215.1 uncultured Candidatus Bathyarchaeia archaeon | reverse complement strand
GATTTGCTTCTTATGAAGACCTCAGCAAACATAACTGCACCATTGAAGAGCGAGAAGAGTATGAACCCCACATTGCCAATGGAATACTGGTGTTCGCAGGCGTGGACTATGAAAGAATCTTGAGGGAGGCGGAGAAGGAAGCGGACATAATTGTCTGGGATGGAGGGAACAACGACCTGCCATTCTACCGTTCCGACCTTCACATAGTAGTTGCAGATCCGCATAGGCCAGGTCATGAACTTATGTATCATCCTGGAGAGGCAAACTTGAGAATGGCGGATGTTGTGATTATCAACAAAGTTGACACTGCTAAGCCAGAAGATGTAGAGACGGTGGAGAAGAACACTAAGAGGGTGAACCCTCATGCATTGGTGATTGAAGCCTCTTCTTTGATCACCGTAGACAAGCCTGAATTGATTAAGGGAAAACGTGTCTTAGTGGTTGAAGATGGGCCTACGTTGACGCATGGCAACATGGCTTATGGAGCAGGAGTTATCATAGCTAGAAGAGCAGGTGCAAAGCATATAGTTGACCCGAGACCCTATGCTGTAGGTTCAATAAAGAAGACTTTCCAAGAATACACGCATCTCGGGGCATTGCTTCCCGCTGTTGGATACGGTGAAGAACAGATAAAAGAGCTGGAGGAAACGATAAACAACACTCCATGTGATAGTGTAGTAATCGGCACACCTATAGACCTGAGACAGGTGCTGCAGATTGACAAGCCTGCAGTGAGAGCAAAATATGACCTCGAGGAGAAAGGCACGGTCACTCTAGAAAAGGTATTAAAGAAACACTTCCAGAAGTGATGGAAATGAGTGAAGAAAGCATAACCAATGTACCTATCAAATTCATTATAGAAAGCATTGGCGAAGCCAAAGGCATGTTAACCCGCCATCTTGCCCCAAGAACCATTGACGCGATCACCAAAACGCTTCCTATTGAAGGCAGGGCAGCCTTGTGGAAAGAAGAGGTTTACTTTGAGATTCCTGTTAAGATGGGTGACGAAAAGGCCAACCCGAAGGTGGAGAAGGGCACGATTGCTTATTGGCCTATGGGAAGTGCCCTGTGCATCTTCTACGGAGATTCTCAGCCTTATAGCCCTGTTAACATAGTGGGGGAAGTGACAGAGAATCTAGCGGCTTTCGCTGAGGTAAAGAGCGGGACTAAAATCAAAGTTCAAAAGGAATGAGGCAAGGGCTAGAAGACGAAAGTGCTATCGGCCCATCTTCTTATGATCTTTGTGCATTCGTCTTTCACGTCTTGGTTTGTAGACTTTGTTTTCAAGGCTTTCAGAAACTCAATTCTCTTTTCAACGCTTCTTGCTTCAGCTGCCCCGCCGTAATACATTTTTCCTTCTAAGAACTCCTTCATCTGCGATGCCTTCTGTATGAAAAATCCAGCTGCTTGTATGGGATTCTCTAAAAGGTGCATATTCGCCCAGATCGCTGCTTCAGATTCCCGCAGTTGACTGAACCCGTCGATCTCATCGATTCGTCTAATGTAGGTTCTCAGAAAGTCGTGGAATCCAGCGGTTTCAATGTGCTTCAAAGTCTGCTCTACTCTCTTCTTGAAGTCCAAGTCTCCCTTTACGGTTAGGTTGTGCTTATACCCGGATTCTACGAGCTTCCGAGCCTTCTCAACTTCACTAACTGTGTACACTCTTTTTGGGAATTCAGGCACGTTTGACATTCCTGTTTCTACTTTGGGGCCACTCAATTTGCAGGCTTGTAGATCCTAAGGTTCTGGCTTCTTGAGACGAACTTTATTACCCCTCGTTGCTCCAACTCCTTCAGAAAGTCTCTGGCGATGCTTAAGCGCAGGTCAAAGCGGGAAGCAATTGAATAGGGAGTTATAACCTTCATCTTCTTCAGTTCGCGCTCCAGTTTTTCGTCTTTCAAGTTTGGCGGCGTAATTCCTGGAATGGATTTTTTCTCGCGGGTAGACGTTGCAGCACGTTTCTCCTTTTTACCGGGCTTCTTTTCTTGCGTCTTCGCCATCTGCTTCAAAGACCGCTTCTTTTTTCCACCCATCCTAGTTTCACCGACTTCTTACATTAAAAATACGTGGGTGCTTAAAGGTTTTCCTCGGTCCAATCAGTCTTTGCGTTCACTGTTTCTTTGCTTTGGAATTGGAACTGAATACGCTTTTTCCAGTGATCTACGATGCAGGGTATTCATGGTGCAGAAGGGCACAATTTTGCCGCCTGGAAATCCGTAATGGATTGTGCATCTCTCCACCCTTTCTAAGTCGAAGTTGTAGGCATCCATGAAATGCATTAG
>CAYGBS010000110.1:0-2419 GCA_964348215.1 uncultured Candidatus Bathyarchaeia archaeon | reverse complement strand
TGAGACCGATCATCAAAGTCTTGTAGTGGAAGGGTTTCAGCGACTCTAGGTTTCCGCTCGTTATTGCTGGTAGAACTTCTCTCAGAATCTTGGGTTTGATGTTGCGTAGAGCTGACGCCGCAACTCTTAGTCTAGCCTTTACACTTTGTCCCTTCCTCAAGTCTTCCGCAGCCAAGCTTAGATCGTTGAAGAAGCTATCAACATTGCCGAGTTTAGTGATAGGAACAATGCCTCCGTCCTCCACATAAAGATACGTTGCAGCTCCACAGTGAGGATGACAGGTGAACTCGACGTGGTGTTTCGACTTGTAGGCGTTCAGGAAATCTGAAATCGGATACGTACACGGAATAGGATAGAAATCGCTTGCCTTCACCGCGCCGCTTGTTTGGGATTCAATGTTGTGGAGAGCGTCAGGAATAGTGAACCTGCCTTGTTTCACCTCCCATTCCTCTGTTCGTCCAGCAAAGGAGACTGGCTGAAAGTTCACACACCGTACAACGTCAATGTTTTTTACTGCGAAGTTAATGATTGCTCCCAGTTGATGGTCATTCATTCCTTTAACTATCACGGGAACTAAGACGACGCTTCTGTGGCCAGCCTGTCGACAGTTTTCGATGAATTTGAGCTTAGTTTCAAAAAGCCACTTCGCATATTTCATCTTCCCTTCTGCATCTAGGTGGCTTGGCGCTCTCCCTATGTATGGTTCGGGGGTTGTTCCGTCGAAGGAGAGATAATAAGTGTCCACACCGGCTTTTTGAAGCTCTCGAATATATTCCACACCGTCTTTATGTTCTGCTAGTCGCACGCCATTCGTGTTGATTTCCACATGCCTGAAACCTTTCTTCTTCGCGATCTTAACTATCTCAATCAGGTCTGGTCTTATTGTTGGTTCTCCGCCGGACAACTGTAAAGCCGGGGGAGGTACAGGTAAGGTGCTTCTCAAATCGTCTATTATGCCCTCAATAGTCTTCAGGTCAGGCTTGTAAAGGTAACCTATCTTCCCTGCATATGCAAAGCATATGGAACACTGAAGGTTGCAAGCGTTTGTAACATCAATTATCGCGAGAACAGTGTGTGACTTGTGATTTGGACAGAGCCCACAGTCATAGGGGCAGCCCTTCACTGTTTCTGTTCTCGGGTTCAAAACCCCTTTGCCAATTCGTCCATATCTCTCGAATCTTTTGTATATTTCGTAGTCAGACCAGTAAACGTCTTCGAAGTGTCCATGTTTCGGGCAGTCCTTTTCAATTATCACCTGGCCATTCTTCTCTTTCACGAGGGCGTCTAGTTCTTCGAGGCATTCAGGACATAAACTGTGAGTGTGTTTGATGAAGCGGGGTTTTTCCCCTTCAGAGTGGATTTTCTTTTGCGGCTTTATTGTCTGCAATTTGGACCACTACTTCTGTTTCACCACTGGTGGTTGTAAAACATTTTTAAGGCAGATGGATATTTGAAGTTTTTCCAAAGTTTCACAAGGTGAAAGATGGGTTGAGCCAAACCGTAGGAGAAGAAGCGAAGAGAGTTTTGCGTGAGCTAGGGTTAACAGCCTACGAGTCAGCTGTCTATGTTAGTCTCATAAGAACAGGGGTTATGACAGCTAGTGAAGTAAGCGAGAGCGCCCACGTGCCCTTTTCCAAGGTTTACGAGGTCTTGAACAATTTGGAGCAGAAAGGATGGGTAAGTATTGAGCGCGGTCGACCGAGCAGATACTTCGCAAGACCTCCTGTAGAAGCATTTGAAGCAGCGAAACGGGAGCTCAGCGAAAGGATGCAAGGTTGGGAGCAAGCCGTAGTGAAAGAGCTGCAACCTCTTTATGAGAAACGTGAGTTGCGAGAGAAACCTGACATCTGGATTTTGCGAGGCGAGGCAAGCGTGCTAGCAAAGCTACAAGAGATGTTGAGTAAAGCTCGCATCCAAGTGATGATTGCAGCACCACTCTTTGCGCGGACCTTCGCAGGAAAAGCCGTACCATTCCTCGCGGGTCTGAGGCTTAGCAACGTGAAGGTCTTAGTCATGGTTGCGGGAAAACCCGAAGACTGGGGGTTAGAGAGACTAACAGGCGCTGAAGTGCGAGGGCGAGATAACTTGTTCGGAGGCGGAGTTATCGTTGACAGCGAAGAAGCTCTGCTCCTGCTTGGCGAGGAGAAGAAACCTAACTTAGTTGTTTGGAGCAACCATGTCGGACTAGTGAAGTTCGCAAAGGACTATTTCCATTATCTGTGGAATTCAAGCACAGAAACATAGACACTTCAACTTCCGGGTCAACATCTCCGATGTATATCAGAGAGGACGAATCAAACCGAACAGCAAACTTCCTTTAACAAGATTAATTTACTCAAACAATATCAATATCGGATGTACATGAGCGGGGGTTGCCAAGCATGGCCAAAGGCGTAGCCCTGAGGCGGCTATCCCGTAG
>CAYGBS010000109.1:1315-5441 GCA_964348215.1 uncultured Candidatus Bathyarchaeia archaeon | reverse complement strand
AGAAAGTTGCAAAGGCAAAGTATTTCGGAGTAGATGTCAATTCTTACGGGCTAAGAGAACCAGAGGAAAAGCAGCTCATCGAAAGCTACCTAGGCAGCTTTGGACAATTGAGTTTAGATGCAAGGCTGCAGCTAGCAAAGATGTTCTATGCTTCAGACTTCTCTGAACAGGTGAATTTTGGAGATGCAATTCTAGAACACAGCCTAGATGAACTAACACCTGATCACTATGACTCCCTAGATGAGGTTGGAAATTATCTAAGCAATTGGGCAGACACTGATTGGTTCTGCATCGATATTCTGCAGCCTCTACTGAGAAAATATCCTGAGGAGACTTTGAAGCTTCTGAGAAGATGGAATAACTCTGACGGCCTCTGGAAACGAAGAGCGAGTGTGGTTACTTTCGCCAGAAAAATCGGAATGAGTGGAGATTTCACAGATGAAGCTTTAGAGCTATGTGATAATCTGATCTGGGATGAAGAGGATTATGTGCGAAAGGGAGTTGGGTGGGCGCTTAAGGACAGCATGCGTGGTGCTAAGAAAAGAGTTCTTGATTATGTAAAGTCTCTGAGACAGAAAGGAGTTTCATCTGTCATCACGCTTTATGCTATTCGAGACCTAAAGGGTGAAGAACGACAGGAAGTTTTGAAGATAAAGCCAAACCGCTAGGAGGAGAGAGCCTGATGAAAATCGTTGATGAACTATACGTGGTTAATAGGGATGATTGGCGTGAATGGCTTAGAAAGAACCACGAGACAGAGAAAGAGGTTTGGTTGATCTATTATAAGAAACATACCGGCAGGCCTAGTATCCCTTATGGCGATTCAGTAGAGGAAGCATTGTGTTTTGGGTGGATAGACAGCACCATAAAGAGGATTGATGACGAGATGTATACGCGGAAATTCACACCTCGCAAGGCCAAGAGCAGATGGTCTGAGGCAAATAAGAGAAGAGCGAGAAAAATGAAAAAGGAAGGAAAGATGGCAGAAGCAGGGTCGGTAAAGATTAGGGAAGCAGAGAGAAGTGGAGAATGGTTTAGAACTCCTTCCGTAAGAGAAGAGCTTGTGATTCCTCCATATATGAAAGCTGCATTGGCGAAAAATAGGAAAGCTCTAGGAAATTTCAACAATTTGGCGAAGTCCTACAAAAGGCAGTACGTTGGATGGATAAAAAGCGCCAAAAGAGAAGAGACACGAGAAAGACGCCTTGCGGAGGCCATTAGACTTTTAGAGAAGAACGAGAAACTCGGCATGAAATAGTCCCGAAAAGTTGAGAAAGCCAGCGGTAAGAGCTAGAACATGGCTTCTCAGTTCTCAGTGACTTCGATTCAAGAGTTTTATCTCTGTCGAACTTGACCTTAAGTGGGCACCTTTTTTCTCTTCGCGAAGATTATCAGAGCAGCAACTCCCGCGACTGCTATTACAGCTATCACGGCTAGAATCTCCATGGGGAAAAGCGGAGTGTGTATCGTGAAGTAAATTGTTTCGGAAGATCCAACGTTTCCATTTAGATCTTCAGCGAAGACCCTTACTCTGTGAGAACCTTCAGACAATCCGGAGAGAACGCTACTTCCACTTAAGACAGTGATGTTAGCTTCGCCGTCAAGGCTGTAGACCGTCCATGACACGGGTTCGCCTAGTGAGAAGGTCAGATTAACTTCGTTGGTACCATACGTCTGGTTCTGTGGAGACGTAACTGAGATAATTGGAGAGGTTGTATCTAGTACAGTGAAGTGGATTCCCGAGCTACCCATATATCCAGATGTGTCATTAGCATAGACCTTTATCTTGTGCGTCCCCTCGGACAATCCGGCCAAGGTAGAATTGCCTGTGATTGTCACGTTGGCTTGATTGTCTAAGCTGTAACCTGTCCATGATGTCAATTCGCTGAGGACGAAAGATAGAGGCAATGTTTTTTCCGGGTAAGATCTGTTTTCTGGACTGACAATCAGGATGCTGGGCAGTTCGCCGACTTCAATCTGCACTTCCTTTTGATAGGGGTCGGTTGCAGGTCTCAGCGGGTCATATTCCACCCCATAGTCATCTCTTACCTCGAGCCTAACGCGCCATGTTCCCTCTTTCGCAGATGGAGAAAAGTAATGATATATTATCGTGCCGGAGTAGATGAAACGGGGGTGAAGTTCGCCGGGAGCTAGCAAAGACCATTCATAGTTTAGTATATGACCGTCAGGGTCCTCATGAACAGTGCCTGACGCGTTGAAGCCGATGTAACCTCGAATTGGCCTTTCTTCAGGACCTAAAATCTCTATTGAAAGTACTGGGGTGCCAATCACCTTAAGTGTTTTTGAATATTCATCAGTGAACGTTTCGTTTCTGTGGAGAATTGTAGCGCTTGCTGTAACAGTATGGGTGCCTATATCAAGTCCTGCTATGATGTAGCTGAATGCCTTGCTTTCATTAGCCCCTAAAGTTTTGTTCTCCCACTTCGTGAGAAGACCTGTTTCATCGTAGAGACTGAGGTTGTACCTATCCATAATTTCTCCTGGGTTTCTCATCGAAACATCAACAGTGATAGTCTCGCCTGAAATCACCGGTTCATGTAATTCTCCGTTAACTAGGACTCCAGCTTCTAAGCCTTCAATGCGAGTCAACGGTTCAAGAGCCTGGAACTCCCCGCTGGTGATCCAGTGAGGAATCTCGTAGAATAGATTAGGCATACGACGATCAACTGCAAGTTCAGCCTCATCAATGCTTAGGGTGCATTTTCCCCGTTTCTTCACCTCGAAAGTCATGTTGAACACAGTTGCATCTGCGCCTGGAGAGTTAAACGCAGCCGCCGGCGACTGGGATGACTTCGCAATACTGTACGTTCCCGCCGCCGCGTCAACCTCATCTTGAACATCAATTATCGGCTCATGAAGAATGCCATCCGAATAAGTTTCAACAGGAACTCTGACACTATGGCTCACATACTCCAAGACTGTTGGATCCCAGCTGAAAACGATGTAGAACCCGTAAAGATTACCAAGCGAATAGTTATACCTCCCACCAGCAGGCACAAGCGGCGGCAGTGGACCCCCAACCACCCACGTCTCATTACTTGAGTGGAAGTTGTTGGAAAGATTGAAAACGTTCACGCTAATCGTAACAGTCTCACCTGGAAAAGCTGAGACGTTTTGGGGACTTACATAGACAACAGGCATGTCTGATGGGAGAACAGAAGCGCGTACATCCTTCAAGCTGAAGTGGGGGATACGAGAGAGAATTCCTGTGAGAGTAACAAGCAGAAGAAGTATTAATGCAAATCTCCTACTCATATCGCATCTGATAGTGGTTTCAGGCTTCTCGTTTTAATAATTTTCGCTTTCGCAGGATTAAATTTGCAATAACAGACTTTCATCCCTCGCAGCTCAAGGAGTGGAAGTGCTTTTGTAGAGATTAAGCCGAGTCTATGAAAAAACAAATCTAGCAGTGCTCTATTAGTGCATAAGGTGTTGTCTAGATGAAGATCATAACTTATAGAGAGCTTCAATCAAAGGGTGAGCTTCTCCCATTGTTTCAGCATGCCTTTTGGTATCCATTCAACCCGAAAGAGTTCGAAAAGATAATTCGAGCTGATCCAAGACTGAAGAACGGTCCAGTTGGCTATGCAGCCGTCGAGGACGACCATATAGTTGGCTTCGTCGGTGTGATGGATATAGTGACACGTACAATCCAAGATTCAGAGGAGGTTGTCGGTGGAATTTGGGGAGTGGTTACACATCCGGTCCATGCGAGAAAGGGCATCTTCAAGACTTTGATGCAAAGAAGCCACAGCTATTTCAAAGAGCAGGGATACAAGTTCTCTCTTTTATACACAAGCAAGATTCTCATAGCCTATGCATTCTACCGTAAACTTGGATACAAGGACACAATGGTCTATCCTAGCGCTTACAAGATAATCAAAGAAGAAAGGAAAACCGCGAAAAAGACTCGGAAGAAAATCAAGTTAGATTGGGGCAAGCTGGTTGAACTATACAATCAAAAGACGAAGAATTGCACTGGTTTCGTCATCAGAGACAAGCAATATGGAAGAATGCTGGAAACACGGAAAAGAATTCAACCAGAGAAATCGGTAGTAACGGATAAGGGCTACGCCTTCCTAAGAGAGGACGAAGGAAACATGTA
>CAYGBS010000109.1:0-1140 GCA_964348215.1 uncultured Candidatus Bathyarchaeia archaeon | reverse complement strand
GCAAATCACATGGGTACATGATTATGAGAGAAGGCTATGATCTCTTGATGTCCAAACAGCTAGCCGATACGACATTCACTGAAACCTACGCCAAAAAATTCTACACAACGAGTGCAGACTCCTTCTGAAGCACTTGGAAAAGTTTTGGCCAAACACTATGCCTGGAAATGGATTGCAAAGGCGGAAGAGGATTTATAAGTTTATGAGATTTTTAAATCGGTTAGAAAGTAGAAAGCCAGAAACCTTTTCTTCTAGGAATCCAGCGAGGAACTCGCTTCGAGTATTCTTCACACTCTTGCCTTTCGTCATGTTCTGAGCATTATCGGTAGCGGATTTATATCTAGATTGAGCTTGTTTCGAGAGTAAAATGAGCTATTTTCATGCTTTTAGGCGAGGGCTCGGTTGAACCCACCCACAGTGGAGATATCACTGCAGATCCTCAGTTTTGCTTATTGATGAGGCAGACTGTAAGGTGATACAAACGGTTCGAAGATAATTGGAGCTTATGGTTAATGTATTATGAGCGAGAAATAGAGAGATGGTTTTCGGTGTCTTGACTGCTTATTCCTTGAGACTTATCTCCATGGTCGAGACGTTTCTTGGGTTGCCGCCTTCTCTTGGGGTTATTTCTTCAGTTCCGATTGAAATGGCGTGCACTTTAGTGTCTTTTAAGAATCGGTTCCGAGTGATTTCAGCGACGTCAACAGCTGTGCTAATAGCACGGCCACGTGCCTTCAGTGTAACTTCTGTTCCGTTGCCCATGTTAAAAGCGGTGATGACTGCCATGACGTAATTCATTGGAGGTTTATTTCCAACGTAAACTACATTCTGCTCTTTGCTGGCTTTGGAAGACTTTTTGCGGCTCTCAGCCTTTTTCTCCTCTGCCGCTTCTTTGTTTTCAACATCAGATTCTTCGCTTTTATTTTGTTCTTTTTCTGACATATGATACACCTCCTTCTTCTGGATTTTCTTGTGCTACTCAATTCTGGAAACTGTTGGATTAAGCTTGCACTAGCTCACCAATCGCGAACCTGTTTCCAACTCTCGTGATTTTGAACTTGACTTGTTCTCCTTGCTTGGTGTTCGGCACAAATATGACGAATCCTTCGATTTTTGCGATGCCGTCGCCTCTTCTGCTTA
>CAYGBS010000108.1:0-5471 GCA_964348215.1 uncultured Candidatus Bathyarchaeia archaeon | reverse complement strand
ACATCTTAAGCGTTAGGTGTTGGTGACTGGGCGGTTAAGCGAAATCTGAGGTCTTCTATGACTATCTTTCCGGTATACGTACATTCACATCTTCCTGAGCACCCATACTTTGACTTGAACTTCTGTGCGGGTCAACGGCTAACCACGAGAGATGTGAAGACCAGGAAATCAAAGTATAGACGCTTCTTTCATAATTCATGAACTACAGGCAGGCCTTCTTGCCACAAAACTTAAGAAAAGCCAAAAAGGCAAGAATGCCCAGTATATCCTGAAGAGTCATGACACGACGCGGGCGCCCAAGAAAACACAAGTGGTTATACTTCAAGGATCTAGAAACCGACTTTTCCTCCGACGCAGAATACTTGAAGTGGGCAAGTGCAAACAACGTTGCCCTCCAAACAGTAGCTGCAACTGGCTGTCCAAGATGTCACACAGATAATTTCGAGCTTCGCCACGATGAGAAATATAGAATTATTCGTTTTCATTGTATGGAATGTCGCCACGAAACCTCATATAGAATCAATGTGCCTAAACCAGGTAGCTTCGAGATCATTCCAATTTTAGTGGGCGGAGTTAAAATCGGCGAGAAGCTTGTTGATTCTTATCATCCGGCAACGAAGCGTCAGAGAAGCGACGCTCTCGTGCTGAAATACTCTCGAGCCGTTGAGAACAGTAGGATTAGTCTGGGCGGCGAATGGTACATAACTGAGGCCATTGGCGGTGTACATGACCAAAAGCGATACTATGTTAACTTTGAGGAGGCCATGTTGACCTGCAACTGGAATAGAATGCAAGCTGAGCATGAAAAACGTCTGCGGGAACTCGAGGAAGACACCTTGAATTGATTTTCTGTAATATTACTGAGGGGAACGGGAGTCCGAGGAGCATATTATTGGTCATTTGGTTCTGTAGTGTAAAAGCTATTCAGCGAGTCCAAAACCAAAAATGTCTTGACCTCTTGCCCCTTCTTACCCCAACTTCCATCTTTTTTCTGTCTTTTGGCTGTTAAAGAAAACGCTTTCTCAAACTGTTTCTTTGCCAAGACATGGCGGGATCTGGATAAAGCGTGAAGTGTATGATAAAAGGGGAAACCTCTCCATGCACCCATTTTTGTTTGTCGCCTCAGCAAGAATCTTAAACCTCTTTCAACTTGGGTGGATTTTGCGCTAATTGGGTGCTCAATTAACAGTCGTAGCACGTTGATTGTGCACCATGCTCCGCACCAGTCAGGACTCCAAAATTGGAGATACGACTTGACGGCTCTTTGAACTTGCTGATTGCTGTCAAAACCGAAAATGTGAAACAGATGAACAGCATAAGCTGTTTGATAAAAAACTGTGCATCCGGGTCCGAATTCTCCATAGTACGTTGCACGCATCACTTGTGCGTCTTTCTTGTTATTTGAGAGGAAAAAACCTGGATAGCCTTTATATTGATATCTTTGAATTGATAGAAGCCACTCTAATCCTTTCTTAATACTACCATCTTCTGCGTCGTAGCCTAGAAGGGCAAGGTTCCAAAGATTATTGGCAGTGTGAACGAATAGTTGGCCCCAACTTCCATCAGCTGATTGATCAGTAACGATTTTCTCGTACAGGCTTCTCTTCAAGTCATTGTCAGCTTTAGTTTCCTTTTCGAAGATAGCTCTTCTAAGATAAACTCCAATAGGTGAACTAAGCTTCTCAACAAAACTCAAGGAATAGCTCTTCAGCCCACTCAGCAAGCTTTCCAAAAGACATCACAGTTGAAGGTCATCTTGAACCCATTTTAATCTTTTCCAGAAGTATAATCAGTACACTTGATAAATCGATGGCAAAAAAGGAGAAAATCTGGGGAAAAGACGTTTTGCACTATTTTTCTTTTGCAATAGCCAAGACAGCTTTGATCGCGATTATGACGGCAGCTGGAGCCGCGAAAGCTGCTATGTAGCTTGTGATTGCTCGGGCTATATAATAGATTACTTGAAGCAGTTCGATTTTTAGCAGTGGGTCCCAGACTCCTCCGGCACCAGCAACCATTAGAGCAATTGTTGCTATAAGAAATGGAGTTACTTCTTTTGTGGTAATGCTTGTAAGCCCGATAATTATCCCCAGAATTAGGACGATTAGAATGACCCAACCGTTGGCATCTGCTACGCTGGGGTCATCAAAACCGTCTGGGTGTGCGCCAGAGGCCATAACGCCGATTGCTAGCCCCGCGACGATTGCTATGACGAGGAAGATGATGTATGCCCATTTTGCGATCTCTTCCATATCCATTTTAAACTCACAAAAACCTAGTTATCTCTGCAAACGTATTATAAATCTTACGCAAGAAGTCAATGCGTAAAGCCACATTTCAGCTCGTTTTGAGCGTAGAAGCTTCGTTGCGTGATCTTACGTGATTTCGCGTCGAAAAGAGGGTGAAACTCGGGGAAGCTGACACTAAGTCTGCTAAGAATGCCACTAGCAATACAGAAGGCTTTTTTTGTTACGCTTGTCAGGATAATTTGAGAAGAAATGTCGTCAGTTAAGGAAGAAGTTAGGGAGATCGCTCGAGACATAAAGAGGATGAAGATACGTGGCGCTGGAAGGATTGCCAGGTCTGCTGCTCAAGCTGTTCTTTTGACAGCCCAGCGGTCCAAGGCTAAGAAAACCAAAACCTTCGTTGAAGAACTTGAGGCTTCAGCAAGACTTCTTTTGGACACCCGGCCCACAGCAGTATCACTATCAAACAGTATACGTTACATCATGTTCAGGGTCAAAGAAGCACAAAAAAGAAATTTGGAATTAGACGACTTGCGCCTCCTTGTTATTAAAGCCGCGGAGGATTTCATACAGAACTCTGGACAGGCCATAGAACGCATTGGTAAAATCGGTGCTAGGCGGATAGAAGATGGCGATTTAATCATGACTCACTGCAACAGCGCCGCAGTCACTGCAGTTCTAAAAACTGCCTTCAATGAGGGGAAACGCTTTAGAGTGTTGGTATGCGAGACGAGACCACGCTTTCAAGGGAGAATAACCGCCAAAACTCTGAGTGGGATTGGGGTACCTACTTCTTTGATTGTTGACGGAGCAGCTCGCTCTTTTATGGCTAGAGTGGATAAAGCGATTGTGGGAGCTGATGCTGTAGCTGCCAATGGCGCTGTTGTAAACAAGATTGGAACTTCAACGGTGGCACTTGTCGCAAACGAAGCAAGAGTTCTGTTTTTCGTAGCTGCAGAGACATACAAGTTCAGTCCTGAAACTATGTTGGGGCAACTTGTAAAGATAGAAGAGCGTGATCCATCAGAGATTATATCGGAACGAGAGTTAAGGAGCATGAGTAAGGTCACCGTGAGAAATCCCTCATTTGACGTAACGCCTCCGGAGTACATCGACCTCATAATTACTGAAAGAGGGATTATCTCGCCTCAAGCGGCCATCATGATAATTCAAGAAGAGTTCGGTTCCATAACGGCGGAAGAGTTGATGCGGTATCAGACCTATAGCTTGTCGGCTGATGATGAGTCTTAGCGTAAAAACACTTAAGGAACTAGTCAGTTATTGTTGAAAGGAATGTTTGGAGAGACACACGAATGGCAGGAATAGTTCTTGTTAGGGACATAATGTCGAAGGATGTAAGGGTTGTGAGACCTGACACGTTGGTCAAAGAAGTTGTAGCTACGATGAACAAGTTTGACATAGGCTCGATTGTGGTCGTGCAGAGCGATCGACCAGTGGGCATAATAACTGAACGAGATATTCTGAGAAGGATTGTTGAACCATGTCTAGCTCCAGAAGCTTTGCGGGCGAGGGAAGTTATGAGCAGTCCTGTGATAACTATCAGCGATACTGCCAGCATCGATGAAGCCGCTAAAATCATGGCAAGAAAGAGGATTAAGAGACTCCTTGTTATGGAAAACGAGAAGCTTGTTGGAATTGTTACATTCACTGACATAGTAGCCCAAGTTCCTAACATGTTGGGAATTCTTGAAGAGCTTGTGAGGCCGCAACACCGCTCGTACTAAGTTCAAGTCAACGGTTGTCATCTAGAGTTTTTATATGAGAGATAGCAGTTCTTCTAAAAAGAATTAGTATGCTGGGGAAGACCAAGCATTGGACAAAAGCAAAATGATTGAAATGTACCAGAAAATGTTAGAGATCAGGCTTTTTGAAGAGAAAGTTTACGAGCTGTATGGCCAGAACCTTGTACCCGGCACTATACACCTATATGCAGGAGAAGAGGCAGTAGCCGTCGGCGTATGCTCAAACCTTCGAAGCGAAGATTATATCATAAGTACTCATCGAGGACATGGACATTGTATAGCCAAGGGCGCAAGACTGGATAAAACTATGGCTGAGATTCTAGGTAAGAAGACAGGATATTGCAGGGGGAAAGGCGGCTCTATGCACATTGCAGACTTCAGCATAGGTATGCTGGGGGCCACCGCAGTAGTCGGTGCTGGTATTCCTATCGCCACAGGCGCAGGACTGTCAATAAAGCTTAGGGGCACAGATCAGGTTGCAGCTTGTTTCTTCGGAGACGGAGCCTCAAACCAAGGAACATTCCATGAAGGAATCAACATGGCGGCAGTCTGGCAACTTCCTGTTCTATTTGTTTGCGAGAATAATCTCTACGCTATGGGAACCCGTCAAAACCAAGTAATGCTCATAAAGGACGTAGCAAAAAGGGCTAACGCTTATGGAATCCCCGGAGTCGTAGTGGATGGAAACGACGTCATCGCTGTTTACGAAGCAACACAAAAAGCGATTAAGCGAGCAAGAAGCGGTAATGGTCCCACGCTAATAGAATGTAAAACATACAGGCACAAGGGGCATTCCCGTTTTGACCCCGCAGTCTATAGACCGAAGAAGGAAGTTGAGGAATGGTTGAGGAAGGACCCTGTTCATAGGTTGAAAAGGCAGCTGCTGGAAAACGAGGATGCCTCTGAGGCAGAGATGATGGCGATCGAAAAGGCAGCATCGGAAGCTGTGGAGACAGCTGTCAAGTTTGCCATCGACAGCCCCTATCCAGCGCCTAAAGAAGCTATGGAAGATGTGTATACATAGGGAGACGACGAAATGCAAAAAAAAGCTTACCGAGATGCACTCCGCGAAGCAATACGTGAAGAGATGCAACGAGATGACAAAGTGTTCATCTTGGGTGAAGATATAGGCCGCTACTGGGAAGGCGCCTTCAAAGTCACTAAAGGGCTGGCTAAGGAGTTCGGTGACGAACGCGTCAGAGACACGCCGATCAGCGAATCTGCAATAATTGGCACCGCAGTAGGGGCTGCAATAACGGGTATGCGACCTATTGCGGAAATAATGTTTGGCGATCTAACAACACTTGCCATGGATCAAATAGCTAATCAGGCAGCAAAGATCCGCTACATGTTTGGTGGACAGGCAAAAGTGCCTGTAGTCATCCGAACTCCTTTTGGCGGAGGTGTTAACATTGCAGCTCATCATTCTCAAAGTCTTGAAGCATGGTTTATGCATGTGCCA
>CAYGBS010000107.1:3372-5491 GCA_964348215.1 uncultured Candidatus Bathyarchaeia archaeon | reverse complement strand
CAATAACCGCAGCTTCTTTGCCTTGTGTCATTACTATCCGCTTGGTAGTTTCCAGAGGCCCAGGCGACCTAGGTCTTGACCCTAGAAAATGCCCCAAACCAACAACAATAATCATCACTGATCGAATAAAGCTCCATGAAGGAGGAGCTAAAGAAGAAGGTCTAACGGCAATAATTTCATGGGTCAAGCGAGACCCTGTAGATGCAACTACCCACGAAGTGAAATCTCTGAACTACCTGAACAGCATACTTGCCAAAATCGAAGCTAACAGCGCAAACGTTGATGAGGCGATATGTCTCAACAAAGAAGGATTCGTATGCGAGGGAGTTGCAGAAAACATATTTATCGTCTGCGACGGCGTGGTGATAACTCCGCCGACCTCTACGGGTGCCTTGAGAGGAATCACAAGAAATGTAGCCATCAAAATCGCGCAGAAACTTGGATACACAGTGATCAAAAAGGAGATCACGCCGGCAGACCTATTCCTCGCAAACGAAGTGTTCTTCACGGGGACCGCAGCTGAAATAGTTCCTGTAAAGGAAATAAATAAACGAAGAATTGGAAATGGGAAACCGGGGCCGGTCACTAAGAGGTTGATGGAAGAATATAGCAAACTAGTGAAAGACCCCAAAGAAGGCGTGCCAATCCGCTGAAGCGGCAATAGCAAAAATCTCAGCTGGCTAAGGCGTCATGAATTTTTCTAGCGTGCTGAATGCGGTTTCTAGGATTTCGATAGGCGGCAGAAACACACTTCTAAAATGCCCCACACCGTAAGTTCCACAAAAGCCTGAGCCATGCACGAAGAGGACACCCGATTTCTCCAAAACATCCAAGACAAAATCTAAGTCACTCTTCCAACGCTGCCCGATCCCGTGAATCCTGGGAAAGACGTAGAAGGCGCCTTTCGGCTTTGTGCAACTGATTCCCTCAATTTCATTGAGGCGCTTCCAAGCGTAATCTCTTCTTTTCTGCAGCTTTTCAACCATCTTCGCTACATGGTCCTGTGGGCCGTTTAAAGCTGCTACACCTGCTTTCTGGACAGGAGTGTTAGTGCACAACCTGATCCGAGATTCCTTCTTGACGCTTTCCTTCAACATCTCTAACTTCCCATCAGGATCGTGGAAGTAGAAGTATCCTAATCTCCATCCCGTAGCTAAGTAGGCCTTTGAAAAACCGTTTAGCCCGATTACAGGAGAGTCCTTTGCAGCGCGAGCGGTGCTGACAAATTCTCCTTCGTATACTATTCTATCATAGATTTCATCGGACAGAATCACCAAGTCGTTTTCAGCCGCCAGATCAACAATCCTTTTCACAGTAGTCTCATCATAAACAGCCCCGCAGGGATTATTGGGGTTCACTATGACAACGCCCTTAGTCTTATCAGAGATTTTCAGCCGCATATCGTCAACGTCGGGGTTCCAACCTTCTTCTTCTACAGTTCTGTAAGGCACAGGTTTGCCGTCAAAGAATTTAGCATACGACGTATATGGCGGATAGGTTGGTCCGGGCACCAAAATTTCGTCTCCCTTTTCGATTATCGCTGCCATAGTCATGAATATGCCTTCAGAAACGCCAGTGGTAACTAAGACGTTTTCAGGGACAATGTCAATATGGTTAACGCGCTTTTCCTTCTCGCAAATTGCCTCTCTCAACTCTAAAAGCCCCTCTGACGAACCATACCAGTTTGCCCCAGCTTTTACTGCTTCAAACAAAGCCTGTTTCACATGTTCAGGCGTGTCAAAATCAAACTTCACCGGGTCACCTATGTTGAGGTAGGTTATCTTCTTTCCAGTTTTTTCAAGTTTTCTAGCAAACTCTATGACATCCCTGATCGCATATTCAATCGTACTGACCCTTCTCGTGACTTTAAAAGGGGCCTTCAAGTTGTTCACCTAGATAATGAGCCTTGCCGGCTCCATCAATACATGCATGCATTTTTCAACGTGATAGGCGTTTGCCGATCCGGTTTTGCCTGCACCTACAATGAGAGTGTCATACTTCGCCATTACATCCCACTCGCAGAAAGCTTAGGAAGTTACCACTTCATTGATTCTAGCATTTAAGCTTCACTGCTAGAAGAAGCGGCTTGGAACATGCTGTTAGAAGCAGCAGCAAAGTT
>CAYGBS010000107.1:0-3362 GCA_964348215.1 uncultured Candidatus Bathyarchaeia archaeon | reverse complement strand
TTCATTGATTCTAGCATTTAAGCTTCACTACTGAAAGAAGAGGCCTGGAACAATGCTGTTCGAAGCAACGGTAAAGGTTATTGTGAAGGGATGGTTTCCTCTTTTTTCGCCATGAAGCCTTGTGTAGTGTAAACTCTTATCGTTATCTTCTGATCTGGCCAATTCTCCCAGTTCAAGTCATCGTCTTCGCAGAGAATCGTAACTTCAGATCCCTCTTCAAGCACATAGCCGGATGCGTTATGAGCTACAGTGAAGGTTTCATTTCCGACACTAATTGTTATGCGAGTCAAATTGACATTGTGTGGGGACTGCAGCTCATTTCTTAGAATGAATTGGGTTTCATTCAGTTGAGGATAAGTGATATTTGACAGCGTCAAGAAAACTGGCTTTGAAAAGAACCTTGAATGAACAGCGCGATAGCCCTGTAGAGTCTCAATAAAGAGGCTGTTTTCAGTTCCTAGATACCCACTATTCGCCTCGGCGTCCCATAGTGTCCAGCGGCATACAAACTCTACACTTTCGTTCCCAAGGAGCTGGTATGGGAATGTGATGGGCTGATTATTCACTGAAATGTTTTCAGGTGGGATTATATCATTTTCCAGGCGTATTTCGGAGATGTCGAGAGAGATGTTTGACCAGTTTCTAACTGTTACGTTGAACCTGCTAACAGTTATGGCAGTGTTGTAAGCGAATGAGGTAACATCGAACCTAACGAATACTGTTTGATATGATGTTGTGGCACCTGAGCCATCCTTAACTAGGACTGCGACAGTTACATTTTGCCCAGCGTATTCTCCCCAGTTCAAAGCACATCGAAAGGTTATCTCTTCACCTTTCCTCAGGGGATAGGGGATTGAGGGTTCTATGACTCCAGGTGTTTCTATGTCATTATCGCTGGAAATCATGGATATACTAGCTATGTTTGCATCAGCTTTTGAGTACGATGGGTTGAGAACAGTCACATCGAAGTAGGTGGAATTCTCAATGGGAAATGAAACATTCATGATTGTTACGGTAGTCACTCCTTCAGGAACTCTAAATCCTATTTCAACGTAATACCCGACGGTCCATAGATAAGACAATACAGCACCCACCACTGCGGATGCTAAGAGCAGGATTAGCAAGGAGAGTTTTGCAATGCCCTTCGTGCTTAACACAGTGTACATTTTGATCCCCTGTTTCAAATGTGATGTTTATTTTGATTTGTGAAGGGGGTAAATAAGGTTAATGTCATCGCAATGCGGAATATAGGTGGAAATCTGTTTTATTGAAGGGTTATAAAAAAAGGGAAGCTATCTGCAGCTTATCTTACTACTAATACGGAGCATGGTGCGTAGGTCACTACGCCGCTGGCTACGCTTCCCAGAAGGAATCTTGTGATTCCAGTTCTGCCTTTTGTTCCCATTACGATAAGATCGCATTTTTCCTTCTCAGCGACCTTTGCGATCGCGTGGACAACAGATGGTTGATTTTCAATGATCTTTGTTTCAAGTGTGACTTTGGCCTCGTTTGCTCTTTCCCTGACCTTGTTAAGATAGCTTTCCGCCATTCTCCTTTCCTCGCTTGAGACCGTCAACGGGACAGGTGTTACTGAGGAGGCTGGCATCCCTTCTATGGGTGTTGGTGTAAAGGCGTACGCTGGCAAGTGCATTACATGTATGGCTAGGAGCTTTGCCTTTCTCTTTTTAGCTATGTCTACCGCATGTTCAGCAGCTTTCTCTGATGATTTTGAACCGTCAAGGGGAACCAGGATTTTGGTGATAGAGATGTTTTTTGACATTTCTCTTACAAGTTTCTTTTTGCTGACTCTCGACTTAAACTTTATGAGGCAAACAAAGCTATCTTTCTGACAATGTTTCCCACAGAGGCTTCAAGTGATTTCTTACGAGAATTGGTTAGTCCGTGGTATCAAGCTTTGCAGCAGCCCGTTGAAGCCCAAAGACAGGTTTTTCAGGATCTGGTTGAACATTACAGGAAAACAGAGTATGGAGAGCGGTGTTCTGTAGATGCGGTGAAAAACATATCAGACTATCAACTTAGCTTTCCTAAACTTAACTACGAAAGGCTGCAACCTTATTTGAGGGAAGTGAGGGAAGGGAACTACCGCGTTATCCTTTCAGAATCTCCTCTCTGTTGGGTTATGACTAGAGGGTCCACTGGCGTTTCAAAGGTTCTTCCCGTTACCAAGTCCCATCTTGAAGAGGTATTTTCTTGTGGGGCAAGGGCTCTAGTCAACTATGCGTTGAGAAAGAAGGACTTCTCGGTCTTGGCTGGGAAGATTCTCAACCTTAACTTTCCCTCTACCGTAGCGACTATGGAAGCTGATGGAAGAAAGGTGAATTATGGCTACAGTTCAGGTACCTATGCCAAGTTGAATCCTATGTTTGACCAGGTAAGTTTACTGCCGAGACAAGAGGAAGTTGATGAGCTAGGTCCCGGGATAAAAAAGCTGGATTGGGAAAGAAGGTTTGAACTTGTCTACCAGAAAGCGTTGAACCAAAATGTTACGGCTGTAATGGGTGTTACGCCAGTTATCTTATCCTTTGCTAAGTATGTTGCAAAGAGGCATGGGAAAAAACCGAAAGATGTGTGGCAGTTCAGGGCTCTCTTTTGCACCAGCGTGAGAAAGATCCAATTCAAATATGCACCCAAGTTAAGGTCGTACTATGGCGAGGTTCCCGTGGTGGAGATGTATACTGCTACGGAAGGGGTCTATGGTCAGCAGCTGGACGACCTTCCTTATGTTAGTCCTAACTATGACAAGTACTTGTTTGAAGTTGAAACTGGCAGAGGAACTAGACTGCTCCATGAACTTAGAAGGGGTGAATGGGGTCGGGTGATTGTGTCCTCTTGTCTCTTTCCTCGATACGAGATTGGAGATATGGTTGAGGCCTTGGGGAAGAACTATTTTCGAGTTTTTGGCAGAGCTACATTTCTAACTGTTTTGGAACACAGATTGTATAGGCTTCTGTATGGATGGTTCCTCTAAGGTCGTGGATGCCTTTTTGACGCTCTAGCTGCTCCGTATATAGCGAAGATGATGAATAATACGCCAACTGCCACTAGGAAAAATGCTCCACGCCACTCGCTGGGCAATCTGAAAACTATCGTTATCAAAGATGTTGCTCCAAGAACTACAAGAATCAAACCGCCGATCAAAGCCCAAAAGCGCCCTGTTTCCCCTTTCTCATGTTTCTCACCTTTTTCTTCCTTCTCCTGTTTTTCCTGTTTCTCATGCTTCTCGTAGGCCTCTTTTCTCGCAACTGCTTCGGCTTTAAGGACCGCCCCGCATCTGGGGCAATACTTCATTTGCTCAGTAACCTCATTTCCACATTTCGGGCAGTAAGACAATTTTTTCACTC
>CAYGBS010000106.1:0-5498 GCA_964348215.1 uncultured Candidatus Bathyarchaeia archaeon | reverse complement strand
AAATTTTGAGTTATATTAGAAAGTATAGGAAATCACTGGACTCATTTGATGTTGTAAAAAGCATATTAACCGTTGGAAACAAAGAGGAAGACGCTTATATCCATCACTTCATGGACATTGGTGTTAATTGGCTATTAGAGGCTTTCTGGTCAGAACGGTGTTCTTTGAAAGAAATTCAAAAGATAATTGAACGAGGTCCTCCAGAATAATTCTGGATAGACAAATTGAAATGCGTTAGTGTCTTCAAACAAATAATGATCGATCGTATACATTTACCGCGCGCGCGGCTGGATGTATGTCAAATTTGCCATTTTGCCAACTATTAGTATGGTCTTCGGGAGTAAACCAGTCCCACCACCAGTCACTGACCACACCTTCAAGCCTTATGTCGCTGGTTTCGCTTACTTTGAGTGGCGTTGTCTGAGCAGAGACTCTCGTGAAGAGCATATGCGAACCGCCGAAATCATTATCTTCCCAGATGGTGACTGTACCATCCACAATCAAACTTTGTGCTCTGTCATCCCAACCATAATCCGACAACTTTACAATCCTTGCATCCGTGAAGCTTATTTGGTTACCCAACTGATAGTTAGGTTCGTCGTATAAGGTGACTGTACCATGCACTTTGAGAGAACTTACGTCAATAGGCAAATCTGGACAACGGTCGGTAATCACATCGTCTTCCCACCCCTGATCAAAGTTTACCGCTATTAAGCCACCGAGTGGATGATCCGTTGCCTTTGATTCCACAAGACCATCCGAAGTCCAATTGATGTGTTTTTCGGGGTCAAGGCCTTCAATATACAAATCGTCGAGACCCCAACTCCAGACCCTACTGTCCCATTTATCCGAATTTTCGGTCAAAAGATGGTTTTGGTTCCACTGCGTCCCCCAACTCCAAGTTGGAAGCAGGTCGCTTCTAAAAGTTATGACTCGCTGTCCAGACCAGTTGGGTTCATCGTACAACTTGACCTTACCATCTACCTTCAAAGAAGACGCCTTGTCATCGAAGTCATGGTCGTCCAAATTCACATATGCGTTTGTGAATTGGACATTCTCACCGTCGAAGCCTAGATGTTCGTAAAGTATAACAGTCCCAAACACATACAAGGAAGATGCCAAATTGTCCCATAAATGATATTCAAGATCAGGATATTCCACATAAGTAGCTTGCACAAGATGGATAGGGAAATTAACGACGATAACGGTTAATAGCAAAATCAAAATAGACACTACAACCTGTTTCGAAACCCTCATTATTATAATAACACTCCCCTACAAAGAGAGCAGTTCATATATATTCAAAATTTTCTTAAGTTCAATGAATTGTAAACACTTCAAGAAAGCTTTATATGAAGTTGTACCAAAGAAATGGTAAGGGAAATGCATTTGGGAGTTCAGCCTTCTAGGCGAATTACTATTCAGCTTGGGACAGGCGTGATAGGCTATTTAACAGGAGCAGTTGCCTGGTCGCTCTTCTGGCTGGCAATAGCCCTTACTGGCAATAGACATTGGACATTCTTACGCTACTTGGGCTTTCCTTTAAGTGCTCTAAGCTTAATACTAGTGGGGGTCAGCTGTTTCGTCCTTAGAGAACTCTACGACAAGTGGCTTGCCATAATTACAGGTGTTGCCTACATAATCACCGCGGTTCCTTTCTTCATGATGAACAGCGTTCTAACTCATGAGGTTTATCGTTGGGGTCACAGCCCACTTCTCATTATAGTGGCGGGATATGGCCTTTTGATTGTGTGTCTGCTTTTGTGGTCAGCGGTTGTTTGGGACCTCGCAGAACTCTCCCGTCACACTCGCTTGGCCGCCGCTACAGCCGTCTTAACTATAATAGCCGCCTGCATCTTCCCCCTTATTCTACCTCTGACTGTCCTTTGGGGTCCCAATTATCCGACCCTTTTTACACAGCCCTACGTTATAGCGCAAATCCTGAGTGCAATACTTCTGTATGAAATCAGCTCTGACACACGACAAAAGCCGTAAAACTCCAAGAAAGCCCGCTTGTCTATTCTAAAACATAGAATTAACCCTGATAGTGAGATTAGTCAAAAGGATATAGCTATTTGTAAGAGGAAGATTGCAGTTTGGAGAATATTCACTGCAGTTGCTGTCTGCCTCTTCTTCACGTCCCAGCCTGCGACTTTCAGCTCTATCCACATATTCAAGAGAAGGCATAGTAGCCCTATGAAGAGTTCCTTGAGTAAATGGGTCCACAGTATCCGCAAGTTGGGTGGCTCGCCAGTGCCTTTGAGTGTGGTTTATTTTCCCCAATCTCAAGAATGTTTTTTCCATTTGATACTACAGTTGTATCGAAAGGAAAGATTGTTGTGAGAACGTATATTTTCACTGAGCATGAGCGGCGGCTTCTTATGGGTTGGCTTGCTGGGAAGCAGCTGGGCAATCCACAATCACCTGATCAGATGTTGGATCGTATTCGAACGCATGAACATGGCTTGCTCAGTGATGTTCTCTTGCTTGTTCGCTGTTTGCGGAAGCTGAGGATTGAAAGGAAGTTCAAGCGCGCACCTTAAGCTTTTTGAAGCCCGCGATATAACGGAAATTGACGTCTCTGCTGTCTTTGAGGGCATAGGGAACCTGGGGATTCATTCAGAACTTCGGGGTACTGTACGTCGCCATCTTTCAGCTGATTCTTTATCTAGTTTCTTGTAGAAGGTATTGTTTGCCCCTACAATGTTGAAGCTGGAGAGACTGAGCTTTTTTTTGGCTTGGTAAGCTAAGCCGATCTTTTTCTGAAGCGAAAAAATCTAAAACAGCTCTAAATGAGTATCTTGCTCAAATATTTGGAATCGGTAATGATTCTCTTCATTCGGAAATATAAATAGGAAAAAACAACGTCTTTTCTAACCACTGAGGAATTGCAGATGGTTCAGAGATATCTAAGACTATTGCCTAATTATTCATAAAATATTAGTTCTTTTTCTTCAAGCTCTACGTGCAGCTTGCTGACAGCCTCGTATACGTCGTTTTCTCGTTTTGCTCCTGTGCAAACAAGCTTTCCACTTGCAAACAGCAGTATGACAACTTTAGGCTCGGCCATTCGGTAGATCAACCCGGGAAACTGCTCTGGTTCATACATGGTTTTTCCCAATGTGTAGGCTGCTTTCTCCAAGTCAATCATCCCGCCGAGACTTGCTGAAGCCACAATGTTTTGAATTTTCAGTTCAGGTTTGCTGATGATGATTATGCCGCTTTTCTTGAGTTCCTTGATCACCCGTTTCACAGCTCTTCGGGCTTCCTTCTCAGATTTGGCGCCTGTGCAAACCATTTTTCCAGAGTTGAAAATCAATGTGGCTGTCTTAGGTCTCTTCAGACGGAAAACTAAGCCGGGAAACTGTTCAGGTCGATACTCTACACCCGGATATCCTTTGACAACTGCGTTTAGATCGACACGTTGGTTTAGAGTTGCAGAGGCAACCACATTTTCAATGTTTATAGTGGCTTTGACTTTGGGCATCCATCACACCTTTGAATGCTATACATTGCGTTTGTCTATATATAAAGCCTTATAAAGAGTCCTTTTGGAATTATGCGGCTACTATTTTCCCTCTGCGGAACACCTGTAGGTTTTCTATCGTGGTGAAGTATTCAAACCCTACTTCTGCAAGTTCACAGGCTTTGTTGCCGGCGAACTGTTGAAAGAATATTTTTCTCTGTTAGTTACAACTGTTGTAACCTACGAGGAAAAAACTTTTGAGAACTTACATCTTCACTGAGCATGAGCGGCGGCTCCTTAAAGATTGGCTTACTTGAAGGCAAATCGTAATCCACATTTGCTTGACATGGTTTTCAACCGTGTTCAAACGCGTAGACATCGGGGCTCAGCGGATGTTGGCAGAAATGTTAAGTTCTACGAAGGCTTGCAGAAGAGCGGTTGGGAAAAGTTTAAAGCTGTTGAGCTGTGTGTTGTGTGGTTTGAATTGGTGGTTACTTTGAAAAGAACTATTGCGTTGGTAGCGCACGATAATAAGAAAGCCGATTTGGTGGAATGGTCTGACTTCAACAAAGGAACATTGGATCTTCACAACCTTTGCGCAACAGGAGGAACTGGAAAGATGATAGTTGAGAAAACAGGTTTGAACATTAACCTGCTTAAAGACGGTTCTCACGGCGGGGACATGGAAATCGGCGCTTTGATCGCCAATGAAAAGTTGGATTACTTGATTTTCTTCTGGGATCCTTTAGAATCACTCCCCCATGATGTGGATGTCAAAGCGCTCCTCAGAATTGCTGTTTTATATAATGTGCCAACTGCGTGCAATAGAGCGACAGCAGATTTGATAATTTCAAGCCCCTTGTTTCAGAGTACAGAATACCCTAAAAAGAAGAGCTAAAGACAGCCTTACCCTATATAGAACGCTGCCTACAGCTATAACTGCACGTGGACTGGTTTCCCGCGTGGTGAAGCGATTCCATGCAGATAGTCCGCGTTGAGGCCGCATGTAGTACTCGAACCCCATCCACTGTGGAGACCGCTCTCACAAACCCCGTTTTTCTCTTCTTGCGCTGCAACTTTGAATGGTTCACATCTGTTATCGGGGATCCGAGTCTAGCTGTCGGGATTGCGATCCACATGATATTTGGAAAAGCCACTTCATCGAGTGTGCCTTGGGCAAGAGTTTTCCCAGGCATCCTTATGATGTATGCGTGGCTTCCTAGGAAAATAAAATAAATTGAGCTGTAGAAAGCCTTTTCTCACTAACAGGATACTTGGTAGTGAGTCGCATGGAATGGTACACTGTGCCTTTGTTGGCCGTATCGCTATTGTTGATTACTCTGCTCAGTGAAAGGGTCATAAGGTATGTCATAGTCTTGTCCAAAGTTCTTGGTTTGTCGCAAATGGCAGCTGGCTTCATCCTGTTATCAGTGACGACATCTCTCCCAGAGCTTTCAGTTTCAACCATTGCTGCGTCCATGGGTGAAGGAGGACTATCCGTAGGCAACGTCCTAGGATCCAATGTTGCAAACCTGACAATAATAATCGGGTTAGCGGTTCTCCTCAGCAAAACAGCGATCTCAGTTGCGGCTGAATCCACCAAAGAACTCGTACAGTTCCTCTTTATTTCTTCAGTTATTCCCCTGTTCATCGTTCAAAGGGGCAGCTTGGGTCCTGTACTGGGTATCGTTCTACTAATATTGTTTGTTTACTTTGGCTTGGCTGTATCGCGCAGGACTAAAGAAGCCGAGCAAGATGAAGCGATTGAAAAAGAAGCTTCAGGCACGATTTGGCTCAAGTTCGCTGTCTCTGTCGTATTGATAATCCTGTTTTCAAAGCTCATAGTAGATAGCTCCGTTGAGATTGCCGACTTCGTAGGTCTGCCCCCTTCGATCATAGGAGCTACTATTATCGGTCTTGGAACGTCGCTCCCTGAACTTGCAACAACAGCTCAGGCATTAAAGGGAAAACTGTTTGGTATGGCTCTCGGAAATCTGCTTGGAAGCTGCATAACGAACATCACCCTTATACT
>CAYGBS010000105.1:0-5532 GCA_964348215.1 uncultured Candidatus Bathyarchaeia archaeon | reverse complement strand
TAGGTTGCTCCCACCCGGGCCTGGCCAGATTCACCTAGCAAACCTGGAAACCGCCTCCCTACAGAGACAGATCCATGACCGCCAGCCCCAAGGGACGGATATTCATTGCAAGGATAGGCGGAGTCCAACGCTCTTTGACGCCTCAGCCTCAGCTGTCAGCCCGTCGTGTAGAGGATTTACGGTCAAGGCAAGCCTCTCAGAGGACCCCTAGCCCCCCGCTTAAGACCCGCCACCCAAACTTCATTGCCTTTTCCAAGCATTAAAACTTTACCGACCAGTTCCCTTGCCAGGATAGAACATGATACCACACCTGCAATAAGTTTTCGAGAATATGCTGAGCGATAGCATTTGACTTAGGGTCCTTGTAGCTGGCAGAGTGAGATTTGAACCCGTAGTAGTAGAGGCCTTTCGATCTACACGAAAGTTGATTGCTGTAAGAATAGATTTATAGTTTTGCAGTCATACGTCGTGACAAGTTGACAGCGTTCTAGACATGAGTTAAGATTTGAGAACACGGGGATGAGTATTTGCGTCAAAGGACCTTGGGAAGGAAGCTTGCAGTTTTTGATGTTGAAGGTGTATTGCTGCCTAAAAATCGTTATCTTGTCTTTGATGCAGGACGAAACTTGAGTTTTCTGCAGTTTGTAAGATTCCTTTTCATAGGCTTTCTTTACGAGATTAGACTGCTCTCCCTAGAATCAGCATTGAAGAAGATTTTCAGACTCTTTCAAGGTGTAAGTGTGGGGGAACTGTTGAAGATATTCACAACAGTTCCTCTGCTTCCCCATACGGAGACCGTTTTCACCAAATTGAGAGAAAAAGGGTTAAAAACAGTTCTTATAAGCTCCGGGCTTCCTCAGGTGGTGGTTGAGAATCTCGCCTCGCGGTTGAAGGCTGACTTCGCCTTCGGGCTTGAACTAGAAACAGATAATGGCATTCTAACAGGGAACATTGGGGGAGATGTCATAAAGGAAAACGGAAAAGCTCTCGTAATGGACAAGGTTTTGGCTCATGAATCCCTAAGGAAGAAAGACTGCGTGGTTGTGGCTGATGACCGTAACAATACTCCTATCTTCTATCCTGAGGCCTTGAAGATAGGCTACAACCCGGATTTTCGGATAATTCTAAAGTCCGACTTTGTCATAAAGGAAAACCTTTTGGATATAGTGTCCATTTTGGAAGAAACACAGAAGAGACCTCGTTATTCTCTGTCACCGAGTGAAATGATTCGTGAATGTATCCATGTAAGCGGGTTCTTTGTGACTCTTATCGCAATGTATCTTGGAAGTGTTCAGACCGCATTTCTCCTGTCCTTGACGACTCTAGTATACACAGCCTCTGAGCTTGCCAGAATTGAGAGAAAGGGCATCCCTCTGATTTCATCAATTACCCTGAGAGCAGCAACATTTCCTGAGCGCTACGAATTCACAACTGCACCAATATTCTTCTCTTTAGGCATCACACTGTCTCTTCTGCTCTTTCCGACGCCAATAAACTACGCGTCAATAGCCGTAGTTTCACTTGGAGATAGCACAGCTTTTATCTTCGGAAAACTTTTCGGAAGGACTCCAATTCCTTATAACAAAGGCAAAAACCTAGAGGGCTCCCTAGCCGGAGTTGCCTCTGCCTTTCTCGGCGCCGCCTTCTTTCTTCCTCCGTTTTTGGCTCTTATGGGCGCTGTCGTAGGCATACTTGTGGAATCTCTACCGCTACCGGTCAACGACAATCTTTCAACACCATTGGCAACTGGTGCGCTGTTGACTCTTTTTCTCTTGACAGTTTAGAGGTCGAGTTATTCGAAATCAATATTCTTGGTTCATAAAGGATTATAGTCTATGCATCTTGAACATACTTTTGACTGAGCACCGTGTCACCATGCTTTAGCGCTAAGGGATGAAGAAAAATGAAACGAATTAGAACAGGAGTGGAAGGATTAGATGAGCTAATTGGTGGAGGCTTGATAAAAGGCGAAGTCGTCTTGTTAGCAGGCAGCACAGGTAGCGGCAAAACAATTTTCTCCAGTCAATTCATCTACAACGGCGCTGCCCAATATGGGGAAAGAGGCGTGTACGCAACTTTCGAAGAGGATGAAATAAGCTTAAAGAGAAACATGGAAAGACTTGGTTTGGATTTGGAAAGACTGGAGCGCGACGGCAAGATAAGAGTTGTAGGGTTACATGCAATGAGAGATGTTGGTCTAAACGCAAATTTAGACTTCGTCTTGAAGACAGTCAGAGAAGTTAAAGCCGAACGCCTAGTCATAGACTCTCTTACGGCCTTTCTTATAGGAACTGGAGAGAAGTTTGAGTACAGAACTCTAATGCATCTTTTTTACAAAATACTGAAAAAAATGGGCTGCACAACCCTGATGACTTGCAGTGTACCGTCTGGATCCAAAACTCTGGGTCTTGGAATAGAAGAGTTTATAGCCGATTCAGTGATAGTGCTTGAAAACGTCATAGTTGACACAGAGCTCAAAACCCGTTTTCTAATTCGCAAGATGCGGGGAACAAGCCACAGCAGAACATTTCATGACGTTATAGTCGGGGATAAAGGACTCAAAATTGTGCCATTCTCAACCTTGTAACGCTTGGGAAACGTTATGATTGATCTGGTGCTTTATCTGGCGATTCTCGCTGTTCTCATCACATTGATAAGTTTCTTTATACGCCAAAAAGGCTCCTACTTCAAATCTGTGCAAATACTCCTGCTTGTAGCGTTTTCAGCGGTGGCTTCTATCGTCCTATCCACCATGATTAAAAACTATTTGATAAAAGAGAGTTGGATAACGCTACCATACACCCTTTGGGGAATATCTGCCTCAATCATAGCAGCGCTAGCAGTGGAACAAACCGCCTTCATGCTGTACAAGAAACATCACGGGCCGCGGCGAAAGGGATTCTTCTCAAACAAGATAGATGTATTTTCCTTTCTCTTCAAATCATTTGCAATCGGGGTCTTGCTCACAGCGTGGATCTTTACTCCGTGGCAGGTGCAATATAATGTTCCGAATCTATGGGGACAATTTGTTTATGCCGTTTCATATTACCCGTGGTTCACGGTGATTGCAGGTGGTCTTCTATTTGCCCTAATCGCTTATCCCTGTACGGTTCTCATTCTTTTGAGCCGAAAATGCAATGACAAAAGTGTTTCAGATGCCCTTTGGTGGCTAGGGTTTTGTTGGGCATGCATGGGGACGACGTTGATGTTTTTCCACGTAGTAATCAGAACTCTGAACATTGAACTGGTCGAAATAAGTTCTATATTCTATGTGATCTTTTACGGAATAGTAGCATACTATTTCAAACAAACAACAATCTTAGGAAGCATATTCAGCAACTTGCATTCTCCTCTCCATATGAACGAAGGTGAGCACTTGGTCGTTTTCTACACCGACAAAGTGGACAAGTGGAAGTTCTTCTCAGGTTATATCCGTCAAGGTTTACGTGAAGGTGACAAAGTAATCTATGCATATCCTGAAGTCGATGCTAGCAATGCTAGACGAAAATTGAAGGAGCATGGAATGGATGTGGAAAGACATGAGAAGAATGGATCACTTGTCTTGATAAGCGTTTCCAATGTTCACATGCAGAACGGAACTATCGACAAACGCAAATTAATCGATTTTTGGAGCGACTTGAAAACTGATGCAAAGAAGAACGGTTTCAAACATGAACGAGACCTCTTTGATCTTGGCAATCTGAGCTTTTTAGGTGACCAGAAGGAGAATTACTTTGAATATTTGAGAGAGGCGAACACGAAATTAATGGATCCTTTCATGATTGAACTTCGTGCAGTTAACACTGAAGATCTGGACCCTGAGTTGATTCAAGAATTTAAGTTTCTGAGCACAAAATCAATGGATTTGCTTGAATATTCGGACAGATTTTCAAGGAGAATCGGAGTAAATCATAAGCAAGTTGTTGGTAGAAATCTACTGCTGGAATTCGATCCTGCAACGAGTTATGAAGAAGCGATTCGCGATTTCGTGCTGGAAGCGTCCGCGAATGCTGAAACAGTTATTGTATTTACCAGTAAAGGCAGTATCATCCATATGACCTTAAGCAATCAAGGAAATGTGAAGTTTCTATTGTTATCACAGCTCACTTCTACTCCGAAAACCGACAAGTATGTTGACGAGATTTCAATACCTGCAAACAACACGTCTCTTCTTCTTGACACTTTAAGCAAAACTGTAAAGAGTCATCCAGATGGAAATTTCAACTTTGTTTTTGACAACTTGACAAGTCTTATTCTGCAAGTTGGATTTGACAAAACATACAATTTTGTGCGGTACGCCTTGGAGATGTTGAGTTCCATAGACGCCACTACCATATTCTTATTCAACCCGAGTGCCCATGATCAAAAAATCGCTTCCAGTCTGAGAAGTTTGTTCAGCAATCAAGTGGACTTTAGAAAAGGAGAGTTGGAAATAATTAAGTTGCCGGAACTAGTAAAAGCGTGAAGCAAGATGGGAACAACAATGGGCAGAGAAGACGACTTTGAAAGATCAGTTAAGAAGTCCATTGACATGCAGCTGAGACAAGTCTTTGGAGAAACGGGGACCTCAGTCATCTACAACTATCTACAGAGCGCCCTTTCATTAAGCCAAGAAGAGATTCCCAGGAAGCTGGAAATCTTTTCAGAAGGCTTAGATAAGTTTCTAAGCTCAGGGGCAAGAGTGGTAGAGAAGATAATCTTAGACGGCCTGTATTCCAACTTCGGAAAGCAGTTCCAAGCCAAAGAAGGCTACAGATTTGTGGACTACATAAATGAACTTAAACAAGCAATGAAAGAAAACAAATAGAAAAACCTGCATGGCAGCTTGAAATTTCAGCTAAGGCATGCGTGTTCTAGGTTTCTGAGCTTTTTCGAGCATCCTTATTGGAAAGAAATCAACTTAACTAACTGGCGTATCATACATTTTTGCTATATTCTTGGGGTTATGATCATGATCCTGGCAGTAAGAAAATAAAGGATATCCATTCGGTCCGGGATGCCCCCGGACAGCATGTGCGACTAACCGAGATCATAAACAAAGCCTTTGGCTTTAGTGCGGGGGGTTAGGTTCAAATCTACGTTTAAATTCTTGTTTTTTGCACAAACAAAAACGATTTGAAAATAACGTAGGGGCCAAGCTCACACATATGTTTGTAATCCACGTTGTGAGAGCAGCTTAGAATCCTTTTCCTTTAAATGAAACAAGAGTTCCGATTTTTCACGGGCTACCAGAATCTAGCGTCTAAATTATAAAAATCCGGCAACCTATAGAAGTGCGAAGGTAAAGGCATGAACAGATATTTGAGTGTAAATCGAATAGAATTCGCTATCACTTACCTATGTAACTCAAAATGTGGGCACTGTCAACTGGGAGAAGAAGAAGAGAGAAAAAGGTTTCCAAGTCACGTAGGTAAGGATTTGGCAGTGGAAATCGTGAGAAAACTAGGCAGGGAATACGGACCAGAGTCAGTTATGACTTTTGGAGGTGAGCCACTGTTACATCCTGAAATTGCGTGTGCTATTCATAAAGAA
>CAYGBS010000104.1:0-5592 GCA_964348215.1 uncultured Candidatus Bathyarchaeia archaeon | reverse complement strand
CTTTTGACAGTGCCTTCGAGCTTGTTCCTTGCGCTTAGTTTCAAATCAATCTCCTATATTCTGAATAGCAGCTTCTGTTTGTAATGAAACTTTCGCCACATGGGGCACGTCTCTAAAGCCGAAACGCTAAAGTTTTGAGACGACAATTTATGAAGAGGAAGACCTCAAATGCCCATAGGTAGACAAGAATTCGAAAATGGAAAGCTTCACAGTAAATTGGAAGAGGAGATAGTTTCTTTTCTAGATGAGCGAAAACAGCGAGCCTTCACATCTCAGGAAATAATGGAGGGGATACGCTATCACACCGAGTTCACTACCCCTGAAATTTCAAAAATGTCAACTTTTGCCGTAGCAGACTTCACATCCTTTCTTCACCGTTTATTAAGGGAAGGAAAAATTAAGATGAAAATCGTTAGGGGGCGGATGTACATTATGGCAAGGCGCGAATATGCTAAATGCCCCAAGTGTGGCGCAGAAGTAGCTGAGCCTAAGAAAACGTGGAAATTGGCGGGGCGTCCAAACAAAAAGGGGGAAAGGATTCAACTTCATATAGGGCTCTTTGAATGCCCGAAGCATGGGGCGTTTAAAAAAGCTTTAGGCAAGGAGAAGATTCCTGCAGGCAGAAGCAAAAAGAGTCGGACAAAAAAGAAGAAAGCATCCTCCAAGAAGAGTCCAAGGAAAAAAACCGCAAAGAAGAAAAAAGAGAAGACGGAAGCGCTCATGCTATTTTAGCTTGCACGCACAATCTGATGTTTCAATTCATAACTGCTTTAAGACGCTAATCAGAAAGGCCCCTCCATGGATCATTCAGTATCTGGAGTGCTGCAAGTTTGAAAAGAACAATTCGACGGTACAAGCTTGGCTATGTACTCGGTGGAACGCTTTGTCTCATAGGATTTGCTTCAACATTATTCATGGTGTGGAAAGCGTGGCCGCAGATATCTTCTAATCCAGACCCCCTGTCTTACTTATGGGCTTTTCTCTGGGAAGAACAGCTTAGCCTAGTTACTGGCGTCGAACTCAAACTGGCATATTTCGCGATTCTAGCAGCCATAATGCTGATTGCTGGAGCTATAGTGCTAATGTATAGTCGTCAATGGTTCTTCCTTCCTGAGAGGACAATGACGTTGCGATGTCCCTTCTGCAAAAAGCAGTGGCTCGCAAGCTATGATAGAGGACAAGTACTATGTCCGCACTGTCATCATCTGGTTCACCCGAAAATGGTGGATGCATAGTGCAGCTGTAGGTTGTCACTCTGCGAAATCCTTGAAAGCTACGTGGGCAAAATATATAGGCCCTCCTTTTTAAGGGAATAACTGGAGAGGATTGAACCCCCAAGGCATTAAGACGTTGTCTGACCCGTCGTACAGCTGAGGGGTTTCAGCCCTGCCTCTCCAACTTTGTTAGTTGACATCAAAACAGAGGCGTTTTCTTCAGCTTTGTCAAATGTTGTTCTTGTTCACCTTGCAAATACGTGCATTATTGAGCGGACAGTCTTGTTGTCTCAACCTTTATTAGGTGAGGATAACTGAGAAGATGATGAGAGGATAAGCTTTTGAGTGAAAGGTGGGTAAAAGTTTCCGAGAAAATTCTAAATCAATTGAAGCATTTAGAAGGGGCTAAGAAGAAGGATCGCTTAGAGTTAGTGAGATCCATGCGTTTTGTTTTGAGAGCTTTAGAGATGAGCTTGGTTGGTTGGAAGCAATGGGTAAATAATCCTGACATCATGACCAAATTCACAAAAAAAGACTTGGATAAGATGAATAGCAAACTGTCCGAATTTACCCGTTCCTTCATAGAATACGATATAGAAGCCACGAAATTGGGAACCCAGGTAGGATTGAAAGCCATGAAAAAGGTTAAGAGGAAGAAAGAGCCGACACGTAAGACATCCTATGTTGCCTAAGCAGTTCCTTTCGGCTTTGAGTGTGCACATTTAAATCTGCTGATTACTTATTTGCTTCTTATGTTGACCGACAAAACAAAGGGAATGCTAGTCAACAAAGCCTTACATTATTTTAATGTTGAAGGATGGAATTGCGCTGAATCCGTCTACATGGCGATCTTTTTAGACTATTACGGGATGAATGTAACCCCGAAAACGGTATCAGCCTACGGAGGTGGAATTGCAAGAACTGGCAGCATTTGTGGAGCAGTAAATGTAGGCGTCATGGCGATAAGTCAAAGGTTTGGAAGAGAAAGCGTAAGACAACATCCCAGCCATACGCAACGTCCCGTTTTGGCCTTTCTCAAGCAAATTGTATCTGAGTTTGGCGCCATAAACTGCAGCCAAATCACGAAATGTCAACTATCTAAGTTGGAAGGAATCAGGGAGTTCAGGAATGGAAATGTTAAGGAAAACGTGTGCACGCCACTTTTAAGAAAGGTCGTAGAGACGTTCTTGTATGTAGTTGAAGAATAATCGACCTGTTTGACTCAGGTCTGCAATCATAAGGTTAACTGTGTTTTTCTCGAAAGTCGATTTCAATGTACATTCTGTTCGCTGGCAAACCCGTAAAGATAAAAGATGAGACTGCTAAAGCAGATGGAGGTGTTATCCCTTGAGTTCCACATCTAAACCAAAGGGAAGATTTTATACACGTATCAATGAACGAGATTTCCTAGGGTTAACGGTCTGGCCTGGCAAGACAGACCCTGAAGCTGAAGTCATTGTTGTGCAGATTCGTCGTAGGGATGGAGACAACTGGGAAACTGTGGGACGGCTAGCTGTTTACAGATCTTCTGATGGAATGTATTCAAAACTTCCTGATCGTAAATAGCTCTCTGCAACCTCACGAAACACATTCATCATTCGATCAGCGTCAGAAGATCTTCTAAGATGTAATTTACAAACTCTTCTGTAGTGCTTTTGCTGAAGAGTGTTACCACGCAATTCCTTGTGATGCCGACCACGATTCCCTTTTTCTGCACTTCAAAGACTACGTACCAGATCTTTCCATGGTCGAGATAGTCGTGGTAAAGTTTAGTGTCCGCAAGATCGGATCCTGCTAGACAAAGTTTTTCCACGCCAGGTATGTCGACTTGGTCAAACCATATGAGCTTTGTCGCTTCAGGGTTCGATTCGTGGAGTTCTTTAAGGGCAGTGTGAGGAATCTTCACTTCCACAATGGCGTGAGACGTGATGAAAAGAACCTTGCTGAGCTTATTCGCTATGTAGTTGGTCAACAGTTTCTTTACTCCTCGAGCCACTGAAGGTGCTGACACGATGATGAACACTCTTTTGCCAAATGGTTTTATCCAGAAAATAGATTCTTCGGTAACTGGGGTTTCAACTAAGTTGCGTTTGTAAAAGCGTTTACGCATAAAGTCCTTGCTGAAAACGCCAGATATGGTGTCCTCCTTCATTGTCAAGTCCAATATCTCTGTTACCAGGTTTACAGTTTCTCCGTTCTCAGTCTCATAAAGCTCCTCTTCACGGAAGTCCTTTAGTTTCCCAACAAACAATCTGAGATTAGCGTCCTCTTTTATTTCGAAGACTTTGGCTGGAAGAACCAACTCTCACACCACAGAACAGTTTCGAGTATCTAACTTTAAAAGGTTATACTGGTTCTCAGACAGCAACACTATACCTCGCTAAAGGCGAAACGAGCAACCACCAACCTAGTATTCGTGAAGGATCATGGAATACCCACAGGAACCACCAGCTACATCAGGACGATTTGCATCTTTTTAGGCTAGCTTGCGGGCGAACCGTGGGCAAAGAGTGCGGGGGGTTAGGTTTAAATCTCGGTTTAAATCCTTGTTTTTTACGTGAATCCAATAATTCGATTGTAGGTTCATTCCAAAGTGCGAGGTTAGGTTCAAATACACGTTTATAATCCACGCTTCTCGTTTGTGTAATCCTCGAGGCCTAGGATCATGCTGATTGTAGAAAATAAGGAATTGTATATGGACTCGGCTATTTTAAATTCTCGGGGGCATGCTATCAGGTCTAAATATTCATGCAGTTATCCTGATTAGGTTCTCTAAAAACTGTTTGCTTTCAACGATTTCTCCTTCACTGCCATGAATTTCAAGAGTAAGCCAACCGTCATAATTGACTTCGCGTAAAATCCTTATTAGATGGGAGAAATCGATGTTTCCCCTTCCTACGGGAAGATGAGTTGCTTTTCGAAAGTCTTCTTGCAGTGTGGCGTCATGAACGTGGATGTCTGAGAGTCGACTTTTGAACCTCAGAACTGCCTCATCAAGATTTAACTTTGCCTGATATATGTGTCCTACTTCGAGTAGAACGCCGAGTTTTGTTGAAGGAAAATATGAAACAAATTGCATGAAGTCACGTAAACCGTTGAAGATAAAAGGGGGATAGCAAAAAGTCTCTAAAGCCATTTTAATTCCGTTATTGAATGCAGACTCTACTTCTTTCTTGACCAGCTTAAAGAAGCGAGTTTTCGCTTTCGATAAGAGTTCCTTGTCTTCGAGGTTTCTTGTTGTAAAGAATGGTGGATGAAACGACACCAGCGTTGAGGTGATTTCTCTACAAAGCTTAATACCATGGTGTATCTCCTTCTGAACTCTTTCGTACTCCTCTTCCGTTATAGCAAACTTTTTCGCATCGTAAAGCCCTCCGATGTGCACATTACATTCCATATCATAGCGATCAAGAATTCTTCTCAAACGTTTGCCATCAATGTCAACAAAGTCGCTGAGCGGCCCAACTTGAAAACATTTAAAACCCAAGAAGGCAGCTTCCCGAACGAGGCTGAAAAGTTCGCTACTAGCATAAGGTGGACTCGATTTCAAAAAGCCTTCTGGCGCTGAGTGAAGAGCTACTATCATATTTATCCCCCATAGAATTTGATTCGACTCTTATTTCTCTTCATTTGTTAACCGTGCGATTTATCCAAAAAGAATTTTGTACAAACTTAGTGCGGGGGGCTAGGTTCAAACCTTGGTTTAAATCCTTGTTTTTGCATAGACCCAAGAAAACGATTGGAAATTACTTTGAAAGTGCCGGGGGGGTTAGGTTTACATATACGTTTATATTCCACTTTTTTTGGAGCCGGGGATGTGATTTGAACACGGGGTGCACTGGTGATGTCTACCGCAACCTCCGTCCTTTTTTGTTGAAGCATTTTCGGAGCGCGGTTACGTCGGTATGTCCTTCTTTTGAAAAACTCGTATGGCGATGATGACTAAGACAATCGCCAGTACAGTCAAAATAAGGAAGTCTCCTCCTTTGAATAGATCGTCAATGATTACAGAAAAGTAGTCCCAGTACTTGAAGATGCTAATCGTTTTCATCCATTCAAGACTCTTGGAGAAGCCGCCAAAGGTGTACAAGAAAAACTCCGCAAAGACAAAAGCAAACGTTATGCCCATGCCTGTCCTTACTTTCTGGAAGAAGACGGCAGTAGCTATACCAACGGCCGCTATGACCATGAGGAAGGGCAAGGAGCCTATCAGTGAGAGCGACACCGCATTGGCAGAAAATTCATTGAGCGAATTGATGCTTACCAGTCCCCAAGTGAGCCCTGCGATTTGCACTAAGACTATGAACAGGGCGATGAAACTCATGGCAGTGAATTTCTCCAAGAGATAACGTCTACGGGATATTGGTGCCGAGAACAT
>CAYGBS010000103.1:0-5606 GCA_964348215.1 uncultured Candidatus Bathyarchaeia archaeon | reverse complement strand
TTAAACATTAAGGAAGAAACTGAACCGTCGAAAAAACGGCTGCTTCGTTTTCTCCAAGAAGTTCCAGCCATTATAGGAGTGGACTTGAAGTCTTATGGTCCGTTTCTGGTTGAAGATGTGGCGACATTGCCTGTTGAAAACGCCAAAGTCCTGTTGGAAAATGGCGTTGCTATGGAGATAACGACCTAAATAAGACGTAGGTTCACGGCGAGGCTGCTCGAAACTCTTTTTCAATTGGGCAAACCCCAGCTATAGCAAACCTTTTCTTGACCCCTAACAGAGAAAGCTTGGGTTCGACCTTGACAAAGAATGCGAAAGCTGATAGAACATTGGATTGTCTAGGGCTCTTCTGTCCTGAGCCTGTTTTCAGGACACGATTGGAATTGGACAAGATGAAAAAAGGGGAAACCTTAGCGATTTGGGCAGATGACCCAGCGGCGGAGAGGGATATACAGAGCTTGACAAAACGTTTAGGCCATAAACTGTTGAAAGTTGAGAAAGATGGGAATAAGCTTTACTTTCTGATTAAGAAGGGAAGCTGAGAGGCCGTGGCGATGAGAAAGGTCTACATGGACCACACTGCAGGTATGCCTGTTGACTATCGTGTCATTGAAGCCATGAAGCCATATTTCAAAGAGTTCTACGGAAACCCCGCTTCATTACACTCTTTCGCACAAGAGGCGAGAAAGGGACTCGAGGAGGCCCGAGAAAAGGTTGCCAGCCTCATTGGAGCAGATAAGACGGAGATTTTCTTCACATCATGCGCAACCGAAAGCAACAACTGGGCGATCAGAGGAGTGGCTACTAGAAATAAAGACCGTGGAAAACATATCATAACAACGAGCATAGAACACATGTCTGTGATGAACGTCTGCAAGTTTCTGATGAAGCAAGGGTTTAAAACATCTTTTTTGCCCGTTGACAAATACGGCATAGTTGACCTTGAAGGGTTAGAAAAGGAATTGAAAGATGAGACGATTCTTGTCTCCGTAATGTACGCAAACGGAGAAATTGGGACCATTGAACCAATAAGAGAAGTAGGTACGATCGTGCACAGCAAAAATGCCTTTTTACATGTAGATGGAACCGCTGCAGTAGGACAGGTGCCAGTCGATGTTCAAGAAGAAAACATTGATCTGCTGAGTATCTCTTCAAACGACATGTATGGACCAAAAGGTGTTGGAGCGCTTTACATTAAAAGAGGAACCAGGCTGGAGCCGCTTATCTTCGGAGGAGGCCAAGAGCAAGGGCTTAGATCTGGGACAGAGAACTTGCCAGGCATTGTAGGTATGGGAAGGGCGGCAGAAATTGCAGAGGCTGAGATGGACGCAGAGGGTAAAAGGCTGACTAAACTGCGGGACAAGTTTATCAAAGAACTCTTGGAAATTCCACACTCCTTCTTGAACGGCCATCCGTCGAACCGGCTGCCTAATAACGTGGCGGTCCGCTTCAGCTTCATTGAAGGAGAGTCAATGCTTCTCAATCTAGACATGGCAGGCGTAGCAGCGTCCTCCGGGTCAGCTTGCACAGCCAAGACATTAGAGCCATCCCACGTATTGCGAGCCATCGGGCTCAAGCATGAGGAGGCTCACGGCTCATTGCTGTTTACTTTGGGCAAGCAAAACACTGAGGAAGATGTTGACTATGCGGTAGGCTTATTGCCCGATATAGTTAAAAGGCTGCGCGCTATGTCACCATTGACGCCGAAAGAGTTGAAGGAAAGTGTATAGCGAAAAAGTCATGGAACACTTCAGAAACCCTCGGAACGTTGGGGAGATTCCAAACGCTGACGGCGTAGGCACTGTTGGGAACCCTGTCTGCGGCGACATGATGACCATTTACATCAAAGTCAAAGACAACCACATCGCAGACATTAAATTCAAAACTTTCGGCTGCGGCGCAGCAGTTGCGACCAGCAGCATGATAACCGAGTTGGCTAAGGGTACAACCTTAGATGAGGCCATGAAAATTACACGAGGCGACGTCGCAGACAGCTTGGGTGGTCTTCCACCGATAAAGATGCATTGTTCAAATCTCGCTGCAGACGCGTTGCATGAAGCCATAAAAGACTATCAGAAAAAACAGGAGGGAAGCAAGAAGTGACGAAATTCATAAAGTGTGAAGAGTGCAGCATAGAAATCTCAGGTGAAAAATGCGAATTTGCAGTTTACACACGAGCCATAGGCGGCGAAGAACACGTATTTTGTTGCGCCAGATGCGCTGAGGAATACGAAAAAAAGAGTAGAAGCTAGCGGATTGGACTCCATTTTTCAGGCTTTTTTCGGCAGCAAGTTTTCGAAGGCTTCTTCGTGTTGTATTTCTTCTGACAGAATGTGTTCTATGAGATGGAAGGTTCTGAGGTCTTTTTCGTAACAAGGAGACAGGTTCTTGATTAGCTTGTTGTACACGTCGATGGCACATCCTTCGGCTTCTGCGACTGCTTTGAGCACACCTTCAAGATTTCTCTCGTTCTTGGGGAACACTACTTTTTTGCAGTTGGCGATTTTCTGAAGGTCTTCGATGTCTCTCTCTGGTTCGCCTCCTAACTCAAAAATCCTTTCAGCCAACTCGCTCAAGTGTTCAAATTCATCTTTCGCTATCCTATCAAGCTCGCTCGCCACGTTCGGATAGCAGAGTCCTTCCACGAAGTCTGCAGCCCAGGTGTAGTAAAAATAGGCTATCCACTCATCCGCATATGCTGAATTTAAGTCTCTCAGCAGCTGACTTACATTGACTTCCACTATCGCTCTGCCTTTCTTTCCCATGATAAGCCACCTCTATCCTAATCTGGGGCAAAAAATAAAAAGCTTTTCTACAGCATCTGTCGTCCATAGCTGGTATTGATCCAACGGCAGAAACCGGTTCTCCGGAAAAAACCGTTTTCAGCAATCTGTCCCACTTGGAGCTCGGCTGCAGACATAGAAGAAGAGTCGAAGCATTTGAGGTAAAGGGCTTCGTTTCGGCGACTAGGAAGCCGAATATGGGCGCTATCGTCGAGCTTCAATCAACACGATTTTCTCAAAATTCAGCTTTTTCTCAGCAACTATCGCTGCATGTAACTTGTGTTGAGAAAACCTTTTCAGCGTTTCTCTTATGTTTGAAAGGCTTGACTGCACCAATAGGATGCGGCCATCTCTAGTTAAATACGTTGAAGCCTTGTCGATAAATCGATCAATGACATTTCGTCCGGTCTTCCCACCTGTCCAAGCTTTCTCGATCCAGTTTTTCCCTTCACATCGTTCCACGGGTAGGTAAGGGGCATTAAAGAGAATCGTGTCGAATTTTGAGTCTGCTTCCACAGCGTCAAAGAGATCTCCTCTCCGCGTCTCAATTTTTGCTGCAACTCCGTTTAGTTCAGCATTCTTCTTTGCACAAGTCACAGCGTGCGGGTTAATGTCTACGGCTACTACTTTGCTCGCTTTTTCGGCAGCTAACACAGCTAAGATTCCACAACCAGTTCCCATGTCCAGAACTCTTTCACCCTTTTTCACACCAAGGCTTCGGGCTAGGAGAAAAGTGTCTTCTTCAGGTTCATATACTTCTCTGGAAACAACAAAAACGCGCTTTTCAAAAAGGATTTTCTTATGCTGGAAGTTCATTAGCTAATGCCCCAAAGTCTTCTGGTGCCAACCTGCGGACACGTCTATTGTGAAAAGGAAGAGAGTCGGCTCTCTTCTTCGCTGCAGTCCCCTTTAACCCGTATTTACGAAGGATTGGGAGAACAGCGTTTCGAACTTTTCTGTTACGTTGCGTAAAGAGAATCTGCACAGCTTCACTGAAAGCTTTCTGGTCTCTTACTTTGAAGGGAGGTAGTCTTCTGCGTTTCAACTTCACCATTGCTGCATCGACCTCAGGTGGAGGATAAAACGCCTTTCTGGGAACATCATCTAGTACTTCCACTTCAGCATAGTAGTATGTCAAAACAGTTAGACGACTATACTTCTCAGTGCCTATATCTGCGTCAAGGCGCTCAGTAAACTCTCTTTGAAACGTCAAGACAGCTAAGTCAAAGGTTTTCTTGAGAAGCCAAAGAAGCAGAGGCGAGGATATTGAGAAGGGGGGGTTGGAAATCACCTTGTTAAAAGGTGGTACAGCTGCCTTGAAAATATCACCTTCTATCAACTCTATGTTCTCATAGTCAGCAAGCCTACTCTGCAGTATCGGCGCAAATCTAGCATCCACTTCTACTGCAACGACTTTCCGTGACTTCTCAGCTAGGAGACGTGTAAGAAAGCCAAAACCTGCACCGATCTCTAGGACGACATCTGACAGCTCCAAAGCACCATAGGAGACCAGATGCTGCAAAAAGCCTTCGTCAACCACAAAATTCTGGCCCAGATGCTTCTTTGGAATGATCCCATAAGTGTGGATTAGGCGTTTTGCTTTTCGATAAAGACTCATGGAGGCCTTCCACTAAGGCGCTCGAGTAAACAGCCGATACTTGCTCTCTCCCGCCAGCTCTTCAACAACACGCTTAGTTATCAGTTTAGTTGGATCTGGCAAGTTAGTGCGATTTTGCAGGTCCTTAAGGCTTTCAAAGAGCTTTCGTTCACGCTCATTGATAATCTGCCACATATACTTTTTTCCAATACCGGGTATGAGTTCCATCGCATGCATACGTGGAGTTATGGCTTGAGCAGTATTGAAGAAGCTAACGAACCAATCTTCACGTGTCAAAACAATTTTCTCAACCACATTTGGTAGTTCCATTTTAGCGTTTGCAGTCAACTCGTCGAAGCTCACTCGGCCAATTATGTATGTGATCCTTTCCCTTCTTTCCTTTCCAACGTAAACGCGGTCTTGAGGCTTAAGGACTAAGCCTTCTTTCACTATGGCTTCCAAAAGAGTGAAAAAATCCTCACCTAACACTTGGACAACCGCCCCCGCTCGGTAACTGGGCCGTATCCCTGCTCGACCGTGAGGTAGAAAATCCAGTACGTAGGCGTGTTCTTCGTATCTCTTCTCCATACCCTATACTCTCGGCACTTCAACCGAAATAATATACTATTACGCGCTGAAAGCTCTTATTCCTTTTTCCGATGCTGATTCAAAAATTTCAGAATGTCTTTCAATTTTTGCACTTCGACAATCTTTCGGCCGCCCGCCAAGAAAACGCGAATCTCCTCGATGCTTCCAGGCATACAATTCACCATCTGCACAGCTTCCTCTTCTTCAATTCCAAACTTGTCTATCAAACCTTTCACAAGCTCTTTAGCGGACTTTGCCTCTACTCTGGTAAACTTGGCAGTATAATCGAGGGCTCGACGTTGAAACTGATCTAGATTCTCTTCTCCAACAGCTTCCAATAGCTGCTTAACTTCTGGCACAGTCAACATTTTTTCTTTTAACGCTTTTCTAGGCATACTGTTAGTCTTCCCCCCAGATCACGCTTCAAAAAGTACAAGATGTTCAGGTCTAACTGTTATTTCCTTTACAGCCCCTGCTTGAGTAACGTTCACTACATAGGCGCGCCCTCTTTTGCTCTCTACGATGCCGACTCTTCCGTGAAAACGGCGGTGAGGCATGCCTTTATGGACACTTGGGTCTAAGCTTACAATCACTCGGTCACCAGGTTTGTATTCTTTCAGTATTTTGCTCAGTCCAGT
>CAYGBS010000102.1:0-5634 GCA_964348215.1 uncultured Candidatus Bathyarchaeia archaeon | reverse complement strand
AAGGTGATTCTATTGGACATTTCAGAAGAAATGCTCAACATTGCCAGACAAAGGATCGAAGCTGAAGGATTGGCAGACAGAATTAAGATTGAGAAAGGTGACATGAGACGATTGGATTACCCAAATGACACGTTTGATCTCGTTCTTTCAGAGCATACTCTCTTCCTGTTTGATCAACCAGACCAAATGGTAAGTGAGCTAGTTAGAGTCTTAAAACGAGGTGCACCTATCGTCTTATCCGCTCAGAATAGGTTGGTGCAGGCTCTAGCCCATCTCCCAGATGACGCTACTGCAAACCCCGAGATTCTGCAGAAGGCACACAAAGTGTTTCACAGGCAGCATTACAGCATGCTATCTGAAGACCCTCCAATCAAGATTCACACGTTAACACCCGACGAGTTTCGAGATTTACTTGAGAGAAGCGGTCTCACCGTAAAGAGAATGGTATGCAAAGGGGCTACAATGCCCTTGAGGTTCTCACAGCAATTCCTGATGAGAACGGATGTCCCTGACCAGACTGTCGCTGATATACTCCAACTTGAACTTGCCTTTTCAGAACAACCGGACACGATCGCCATGGGAGGACATATACAAGCTATCGCACGCAAAAAGTAGCCCGCACAGACAACCGCAATCACAAAAACGTCTTTCGTACAAACATTCAGAACCAAAGCGCATGCACGTGCTTTAATATCATATAAATTCCATACCCGCGAGAGGGACAAAAAAGGAGAAATGAATGAAACTATCCGAAAGTGTTGCGGCGTGAATGTTCAATTGCAATTGACCGCAGGCGCGCAACTTTGATTTGGTAGGCATTACGAGCCTTTTTCTCTTCAGTGGCAAACGAAGCAGCAAGGTTGTGAGGGGCAATTCTCGAATGCCTTCTCAACGTGGTTATCGCTTTGCTGAAAGTGTTAGGTTTTGATGCTTTCCTGTGGCTCACAGCACACTCTGGGCATGACGTCTTTTCACGTTTCCATCCCATACCAATCACCTCTTTTACTATTAAAGTCTCTGTTTTAATAATAAAACATACATCTCTTATAAAGTTTTTGCTTTACTATAGAAATCTTTATATGGCTACTATGGTATTGTTTTATTAGGTAAAGCAAAATGAAATCAGTGAAATTATTAGGCGATGAGACGCAGAAAAAAATAGTGTTCTTACTTCGTGTTAAGGAGATGACGGTAAGTCAATTAGCCGCGGAGCTCAACGTAACTCCTCAAGCAGTCTATCACCACATAAAGAAACTTCTAAAGGCTGAAATGGTTGAGGTAGCAAGAGAAGAACGCGTTGACCATCTGATAGAAAGTTACTACCGGGCGACCGCTGAAGCTTTTATCTCAACTGTCGGACCGGCATGCTGCAGCGTAAAGGTTGGCAAGGAGCAGATGGTGAACGTTTTCAACGCTTTGAAGAGGCTTGGATTTCAAGTCGAGTTTGATGAGAGTAGAATCTCTGAGTTGGTTGATGTCCAAGCTGAGCTTGACGAGTGCTGTGGCTCTGGAAAGTTTGAGAACACTGTCTCGGAATTAGAGGATGTTGACTTCCTTACGAAGCAGATTGTTGTAGATTACGCCGAGACTCTTTCGATGTCAAATGAAGACTTTGCACGACAACAGGAAACTAGAAAGAAGTTTAGGGATTTATTGAAGTCACTCGTAAAGAATTGAAAAGGAGGTGGATATATGAGAGATCAACAGATAAAGAAAATTGTGCGAGAAGGATACAGTAAAGCAGCCAAGAGAGACGTTTCTTGTTGCGGTTCAACAGCATCATGCTGCGGTTCTGGTTCATTGAAAGAAACTAGCAGAAAGATCGGCTATACGGAACAAGAACTCAACTCCATTCCTGACAGCGCTAATCTTGGGCTTGGATGCGGAAACCCTGTTGCACTAGCTTCTCTTAGAGAAGGTGAGGTTGTTCTTGACCTAGGTTCAGGCGCAGGCCTGGACTGTTTCTTAGCGGCAAAGAAGGTGGGAGAAAAGGGAAGAGTTATCGGTGTGGACATGACGCCAGAGATGATTGACAAGGCAAGAGAAAACGCCGGTAAAGGCAATTACGAGAACGTGGAGTTTAGGCTTGGAGAGATCGAGAACCTACCGGTTGCAGATAACACTGCTGATGTGATCATCTCAAATTGTGTAATCAACCTGTCACCAGATAAAAAGAGGACCTTTGAGGAGGCCTACAGAGCGCTGAAACCAGGTGGGAGATTGATGGTTTCAGACCTTGTTCTACTGAAAGAGCTTCCTGAGGAAATAAAGAACAGCCCAGGAGCATACGTAGGCTGCGTCGCCGGAGCACTGATGAGAGACAAGTACATTGAAGCAATAAAGCAGGCTGGTTTTCAAGAAGTGAGAATAGTCAAAGAGACGAAATACGACAGTGAAGACATACCTGATGACCCCGCTGCGAAAGCTGCCATGGAAAAGTCCACAAAAACCTGTGAAGAAATCGATGAAATCTTGAGTTCAATTATAAGCATTCAAGTTTCCGGGAAAAAACCGCAGACTGATACATAACATGGCCTCGTTGGAGTTCTAATTCGCTGCAGTTTGAACCCATATTGCTTTCGGGCAACTTTACTGGGTCCTTTCCTATTTCTAGGTTACTTGTGGAGAAAAGTTCTCTCCATGTAGGATAGAGCATAACGACGGCTGGTTGAATAGTTTTGCGGCTCTGATTTCCTGCCTTCTATAATACTATACTATTACTTTTCGCGCCATACTTTGAAGTATATGATAGTCAGGATTATCGCTGCTGGGATGCCGAAAATTACGAGCAGCCAAGCTAAAGTCAGGAACCATGAATACACCCAATAGGTATAAGGATAGTCTCCAAATGGGGTGAAAAAGTCTCCTTTGATATACATGTAAATTGAATACGCAATGAACATAGCAAACCCGAAACCCCCACCTTCAGCTGTTCTCCGAGCCCGCCATCTGCCTTTGAACTCCGCTTTCTCCTCAGTAGGTAATCTCTTCCACCAGAAATGCCAACCTAGCCCCAAAGCAACTCCTAAAGGTATCCCGACAATCAATAACTCCCACAGCATAAGATATATGAGAAACTCCCAAATCCACGCTAAGGTCCATTCTCCGATGGTTGCGGTGCCCATCGCTCCGATGGGAGAAGTCTCGATGAACCAGAAAAGAACCAGTAGAGCTCCCGCGATGGCGGCTACACCAGCAATAATAGAGATTATAAATACTTTCCAGTGTTCCTGGATCTTGCGCTTCCAAAACTCTCCGTCGCTATACCTGTCATCTTCTTTCATCTTTGTTCACCCTATTCTCAGTCTTCAACAAGAGGGCGACTAGCCTAGAAAACCTATTCCTGCACCAGTATAAAAGATGTTTCATCAAAACACTAGTGCAAATCTAAACTCCGTGGGCATGATGCTCAGAAGACGAAGTGGCTATATACCGCAAGCGCAAATCAGAGAAGCAGGATTGCTCGAGCTCCGGTAGTATAGTCCGGCTACAACGGTCTTCAGTGGAGATATCTCCCGAAACACCCTTACAAAACCTCTCTTTTCTAGGAATGTAACAAGAAATGGTCAGCGTAAGGTAGTTTAGTCCAAGGTAGAATTTCCCCTACGAACCTCATTTCTTAGGCACGCGGGTATACGGCCCATGCTTGCTATTCTTGACTTCTTCGCATGAAGATTTCTGGAATCACGAGGAATCCTAGGGCGGAGAGTGATATGACAATGATCCATTCAACTAGGTTCAATGGCACGGTCTGAAATACAGCCGGCAATGGCGGAATGTAGACTACAGCTATGGTTGACAAAACAGAGACAATAACAGCTATGACTAGAGACTTGTTGGTTAGGAACCCTACTCTGAAGGCGTTTCGTCTTTCGGACCGGCAATTCCACACGACGATTAATTCGAAGAGACAAGCAGTTAGAAACACCATGGTTCTCGCCTTCTCTACCGAACCCACAAACCCCCATCCATACCAGAAGACTGCCATTTCGGCGACTAATTGAATTAGTGAGGAAGCAAGGATGAAAATGACCATTCCATGCATTATGCTTTCCTTCGGGCTGCGAGGTGGCTCTTGCATCACGTCCTCAGCAGGCGGATCCATACTTAAAGCCACAGCAGGAGGACCATCAGTGACCAGGTTTAGCCATAGAATCATTGCGGGGAGCAAAGGAATTGGCAAGCCAATGATGGCGAAAGCTCCTATCAGAATAAGTTCGGTGAAGTTCATGGCTAGCAGAAATCGAATGAACTTGCGAATGTTATTATAGATGATTCTTCCACCTTCGACAGCATCTACAATCGAGGCAAAGTTGTCGTCTGAAAGAATCATGTCTGATGCCTCCTTAGTGACATCGGTTCCAGTGATGCCCATAGCCACACCGATGTCTGCATGCTTAAGCGCAGGGGCATCATTGACTCCATCACCCGTCATGGCTACTATGTTTCCTTTGCTCTTCAGCGCTCTGACAATGCGGAGCTTGTGTTCTGGTGATACCCTTGCGTAAACAGAGACATTGTCAACGACTTGGTGAAGATCCTCCTCATCAATTCCATCGAGTTCGTCACCCGTAAGGCTCATTCCATTTCCTAGAATTCCAAGTTCTTTTGCGATTGTGACTGCTGTTGATTTGTGGTCGCCCGTGATCATTACCACCTTTATCCCGCCTTGTACACATAACTTGACTGCTTCTCTTGCCTCGCTACGCGGAGGGTCAATCATTCCTATAAGGCCCACAAAAACGAGTTCTTTTTCCACACGGTCTTCATCCAGAGCAGTAGGGGTCTGAGCCAGAGTTTTGTATGCAATTCCCAAAACCCTCAAAGCTTGTCCGGCCATTTCCTCAGCTTTCGTGAGTATCTCTTTTCGTTGAGCCTCCTCAAGCTTAGCTTCGTCTTTGTTCTGGTAGATGTATTTGCATAACCGTAGAACTGTCTCAGGAGATCCCTTAACATAAGCGATTTGTTGTCCTTCCGGCGTGTCATGTATTGTTGTCATGCGTCTTCTTTCTGAGCTAAACGGAATCTCAGTTTTGCGTGGATATAGCCTCTCCAGCTCGTCTTCTTGCATTCCCGCTTTGGCCGCAACTACAATTAACGCTCCCTCCGTAGGGTCTCCAATGATGGCTGTCCTATCATAGCTGGCATTATTACACAATACACCTATCCTCAGGAGCAAGCTAAGATGCGGATCGTTGGTTGGGTCAATTCTTTCGTCTCCCGAATAGAATTCGCCCCTGGGTTCATAGCCGCTGCCTGTGACCTTGACCATTTGATTGTTGGCAAAGATTTGTCGGACAGTCATTTCACCCTTAGTTAAGGTGCCCGTTTTGTCGGTGCAGATGACTGTTGTAGATCCTAGGGTTTCTACGGATCCGAGTCTTCTGACAACTGCGTTGCGTTTTGCCAATTCGCGAGCACCGAGAGCTAGGGTTACGGTGACTATGGTTGGCAATCCTTCAGGAACGGCAGACACTGCTAGGGCTACCGCTGTCATGAGTACCTCGAGTTCGACTTTCCCTATTCTAGCCAGATCTAGAAGCAGTATTGTGACAACAACAATGGCGACGATGAATCCTAGTTTCCTGGCAAACTGGTCAAGCTTGAGCTTAAGTGGTATCTCTTGCTTCTCGA
>CAYGBS010000101.1:0-5664 GCA_964348215.1 uncultured Candidatus Bathyarchaeia archaeon | reverse complement strand
AAATGTCTTATTGGAGACCAGAAGGTTGGTCGTTCAGGTCTTGCAGCATTTTGCATGCTTGACAGACCTCGTTTACGGTTGGTTCACCGCAAATTCTACAGTTTTTCGGTCTCTCTGCTTCTATTGCATTCTCCAAGGAAGAAAACAGCTTCTCTGCTGAGCGATAAACCGTGTATTTTAGGCCGGGATGTTTCTCTTCCATTCTATTAAGCATGGTCCGGACGTCATTTCTCAATGCTGTCGATGCATAGGGACAGGGTATGCTTTGGAAGTTTATCCTTTTCAAATAAGCATAAAGAGTTGTTTCTTTTTCGAGAACTTCGCAGAAGGGCTTAATTCGGCATACAAATTTGGGGTGCGAGGGGGACAAAACACACGTAGCTCTAGCTATCCTTAAGGGGTCACCATGCAGAATGTTCAAAAGCACCGTCTGCGTTCCGTCGTCAAGGTTATGGGCAGTTGCAAGCTTTGTTGCGCCCCATTTTCTTGCAGTCGAATTAAGAGCACGCCGCCTTAGAACACCGCAGTAGGCACAAGGCGTTAACCCGCTATCATCTATTTTTCGTTCACGTAATCTCTCAACCAGCTCATCTAATCTGTGTCCATACAGGTCCTTGAATGAAACTATGACATGTTTAACGCCTAGCTCTTGGCAGTTCTTCCTAGCGATTTCAAGCGCTTCGTCTCGGTAGCCTCGGATTCCTTCATCAACAGTAACAGCCATTAACTCAGCTTTCGGGAAGGACTTCTCAAGCTTAGCCAGGATGTAAAGAAGCGCCATGCTATCTTTACCTCCTGATACTCCTACACTTATTCTGTCGTCGAAGCTGAGCATCTCGTACTTAGCTATGGCTGTTCTAACTTTGTCCTCTATCGAACGGCAGAAGCAGCGTGGGCACAGCTTCTCCCCGGAGTAGGGTCGCCTGTAAACTGCGTCTCTGCGCTTACACATTGTGCAGGTTGAAGGCATTTTTGTCACATGAACCCTCGTTCGGAGCTTATTAAAGCCAACACTTTAGTATAAGTTTCTAAGGAGGGTCTGCAAATCATGGCTAGAAAACCAATGAGACATGCTGAACGCTTACAGATTCACTACAGTAAGCAGCGGTGGCAACAGTTGGAGACACTGCGAACTGACGCTATCAAAATCATGAAGGTCTTTGAAAGAGCAAACCTAACTACAATCACCCATGGCAGCGTAGCCAGAGGAGACGTAACAGCGAAAAGTGACATAGATATTTTCTTACCTCACCCGCCTTCTTCCTTCAAAATTGAAGAGACCCTCGAAAGAGCAAACATTAATGCAAACAGGCGACTGATCATACAAGCCACACCTCATTACGCAGTTAAAGGTTACATTGAAATCAACGAGCAAAAATCAGTGTCCTTTCCTCTCACAAGAATGCGCCGTGTGGAAAGAGACTTTTACCGGTTCGGCGGAGAAATCTCTTTTGCAATGCTGAGAGAGGGCGAGAGAGTTCTAGGTGTTGACAAGAGGCTTATGTTGATAGAGCCAACAGACGAAGGACATGTCGAGAGCAGCATAGTTAACCGACGAGGAGAGGTGGCCAAGCTTCTAGGGGTATCTCTAGAGACGGTGCTGGACCGCATCCATGCGCTGCTCCGAAGAGATAGAATCGGAAGAACAGGCATGTTCATTAAAGAGGAATTGGTGGCAGACGTAACATTCGAGATGGCGTTGAAACGACTTGCTGAAATGAAACCTGAAGTTAGACGGCGACTGAATCTCTAAGGAAAGAACTCTGGTCTGAACAAGTGTCTTCTCCCTGGTTAAGTCTTTAATGCTTTGGATTCTTAACCAATTGGACGAACAATCACCGCTTCAGCTAATCGGAAATCGCAAAAGTGCTGCTACTCCTCCAAGACCCAATAGTTTCTGGCCAGCCTCGTGTTCTGAACTTACAACAACAACTTCGCCGTTTTTCCTCTCCACTTCTCTCATGAGCTTCTCCAGAGCCAACCGTTCTTCATCTGAAGAGTTTCTTATGGTGAAGTCTGTTACGAGAAGAGTTTCAATAGCTCCAAAAACGTCAGCCTTCTTCACATGCTCTAAGCCATAGGTGACATCGCCTGTTTCTTTTCCAAGCCTTGCAAGCACCTTTTCAACAAGTTTAGTTTCTTCTGCAATGCGTATATGTCTCAGCGTCTTTTCCAAGATACCTGACCGCAGAGCTTCTTTGACACCAGCTAGTCCGCTGCTGTTTACGCTTTTTACATCTGCTACATCATTGGAAATCTCTGGTGCCTCATCCTTTATGTAATTGAAGAACTGGTTTTTGACGAAGCCTACACCGATTATAACGATTGAACAACGGCTGCCTTGCCAAACCTCTCTTAAGGCGTCTACTGCGTTTCTGAAGCAACTCTGCAGGGCATTCTCTCTTTTCTCCGGTTCCATCTTGCTGGGAAGCCTAACTTTGCCTTGTACTCGGACATCCAATCCATATTGTCGTATCATTGCGATGCAGTATTCTTCGCTATCAATTGAGACGACGATGATTGGTGGAACTTCAAAACGTCTAGCTCTTTCAAGTCGTTCAATTTGATGGTTGAACCATTTGTCCTTCACAATTGTTATCGGTTTGTTTGTCGTTATGTTTATAGTGTGATGTGTGCCTCGGCCAGCGACATCTTCGGGTGCTTCATGTATTGTGCCGTGAACCCTCAATCGGTTCAGAGTGCGATCCCAAGTAACGTCTTCAACTTTTATTCCGAGAAAAACTGAAACTCGCTTGCCTTTTTGAGGTCGTGCATATTCTGTGTCAGTCTTCACTTCTCGACTTGTTCGTGCATAAACCAAGTCGTTCTTATAGATGATGTTGTATAAGTGCCATAAGTCATCCAATGTTTTAGGCACCACCTTCACGAATCCTTTCTTGAATTTCTTCTCCAAAACTTTCATAACCGCACACCTACACGTCGCTTGTTAAGAATCTTCAGCTGCTGAAAAGCAAAAACCTGTTTCAGAAGTTTGATATCTCCGTTTTCGAATGAACATGAACTTTCCAAGGTCGTAGATTTATATTGAAAAGACAGATCAAGCTGCAAGGTGTTAGCGGTGAACCTGCTATTCAACATTTAATGTTACTCCTCTCAATAGTTGCTTTCTCAATCGCCATGTCCAATTGACAATCGGCTAAGTTGTTTGTAGCTGAAGGTAGGATCAGTCCAAATTGCATCTCATTGAGAGTTCTATTTCCATTTGATTGTGCAGCCAATAGGCTCTGTTTCTGCTATAGGAACTTTCCATCCCTTAAGTGCGGCATCAACGGCATCCCGTAGGTATCTCAGAGTAACTTGATTTGGCTCGTGGACATTGTCGTCAATTCGACCATGATATCTGAGGAGTCTCTTTTCATCAAAAACATACACTTCCGGAGTGCGTTCAGCACCATAAGCCTTAGCTGTTTTCTGGTCTTCATCCCTAAGATATGGAAAGTTGAAACCTTTCTCTCTTGCTCGTCTCTTCATATTCTCGAAACTGTCTTCTGGATACTTCTCGTCATCGTTGGGGTTGATGGCGATTAGCGACACTTTCTTATCTTGATAGTCCTTGCAGAACTTGATGAACCTGTCCTCGTAAGCCTTCACTGTGGGGCAATGGTTGCAGCTGAACATAACTACGACAACTCTCTTGTCCTTAAGATCCTCTAAACTGTAAACTCTGCCGTCTACACTGGGCAAGTGGAAATTCGGCGCTTCGTCTCCAATTTTTAGAGCTCCCATAGGGCGTCATCCTTTTAGATAATGAAAAAGAGTTTATTAGGTTTGTTGAAAAATCGTACAATGTAGTGGTTACCATGCAGTCAAAAAGCTCGAAGAAAGAAAGGATTCGTTCTTCCATTGAAAGCATGGTCAGCAAGTACTCTAAGAATGGCCCGTTCTTCGTCAACCCTGATAAGGTACTGGTGAAAAACGTAATTGAAGGATTAGTAAAGAACAAAGTCAAATATGGATACGCTTATTGTCCCTGCCGAGATGTAACTGGGATTCCCAAATGTGACCGAAAAAACATCTGTCCATGTCAAACCCACAAAGAGGAAATTGCCAGGCGTGGAACATGCGAGTGTGGGCTTTTCGTTAACGAATGCTACTTTCTTGCAAAGAAAGGTCTGCACCACTCACGATTAAATCAGTAGACTGATTTGGATTTCTGCTGCCTGAAGTTGTTAAAAGGTTAAAACACTGAAAGCGACTCTATTTTTGGAGAAGTGGTAGCTGATTGAGGCTTATTTTCTGGCTTCTAGATGTCAACCATGAGATTAGAGATACGGAACCAGAGCTTTGGATGTGGGGCATAGACACTTATGGAAACCGTGTCTTGATAATTGATAGATCCTTCAAAACATACTTCTATGCAGTACTAAAAGAGAACGCGAACCCCGAGAAGGTCTCTGAAGAGATCCATCAACGCAAAGCCGAGTTTCCCTTCATCCTTGACACAAGGTGCGTGCAAAGAAGATATTTCGGCAAACCTGTAAACGCTTTGAAAGTCATCGTTCAGAAACCTGGTGCAGCGTCGAAGTACGCTAAGCTTTTGAGAAACTTTGAGGGTGTTGAAAAATGCTTGGAAGCGGACATTCGTTTTTCTATGCGTTACCTGATTGACAGTGAGGCTTCACCTTGTGAATGGCATGAGATCGAGGTGGAGCGCGAGCGCGATGAGGTTGAAGCCCAGATTGACAAGATTTACCTCGCTAAGTCCCTTCCTAAGCGTATTGAGAAAGCAGAAGCTCCTAAGCTTCGAATACTCGGGTTCTCAATGATCTGCTACAGAGAAAAGGGTATGCCCAAGCCAAACAGAGATCCTGTTGTGATAATATCTGTATCCACCAATTCTGGGGATGAGAAACAGTTTGTTTCTGAGAATCTTGATGACACATCGGTCATTAGAGATTTCGTAAACTGTATTTCTGATTTTGATCCAGACGTGATAGCAGGATTTGGCACAAACCATCAGGCCTGGCCTTATTTGATTGAGCGGGCTAGGAAACTGGGTGTAAATCTTATAGTAGACAGAGTTGACACACAGCCTCATACAAGCGTTTACGGTCATATCTCAGTGACTGGGAGAGCCAATGTTGATCTTTTTGATTTTGCGGATGAGTTGCCAGAGGTTAAACTGAAAACATTGGAGAATGTCGCCGACTACCTAGGCGTCATGAACATGGGTAAACGGACAATAATTGATGACATAGAATACGCTGAATACTGGAAAGATGAAGAGAAGCGGTCAATGTTGCTGAATTTTTCCAAAGAGAGTACGCAGAGGATTATGGGCATAATGGAGGTCTTGCTAGATTTCGCATGCCAACTCTCGTCCCTCGTGGGTTTACCGCTTGACCACATCGGCACAGCAGCAGTTGGATTCCGGGTAGAATGGTATCTGATAAGAAAGGCACGCATTATGGGTGAACTCATACCGAAACGCACTCAGCGCCCCTACCTTCCGTACAAAGGTGCGTTGGTGCTTGAGCCAAAAGTAGGGCTACATGAGAATGTAGCCGTCCTAGACTTCAAAGCTATGTACCCAAACCTCATGATAACCTACAATATCTCTCCAGACACCTATGTGCGAGAAGAAGAACAGGAACCACTAGGAGGCGTGAATGTAGCGCCAGGAACGAAACATCGATTTCGCAG
>CAYGBS010000100.1:353-5774 GCA_964348215.1 uncultured Candidatus Bathyarchaeia archaeon | reverse complement strand
TGCGATATTTCCGAGACAAAGGTGTTCCTTCCTATTCAGAATGCATTAGCCCATCTTAGATATGTTGTCAAGAATCGCAACATAAGACTTCTCAAGGGTGCACAACCCGCCTGTCGGGCCTCCTTCTGCGACGACAAGGTACTCGTTAGGTGCGTGAGCTCTTGCGCCATGACCTAGTCCACCCATGACGAAGGGCAGGTTCAAGGGTTCGCGGTTGAACATACAGAAGGGGGCACTGCCTGCTAGATGAGGCCATATTTCGGGTTCGCAGCCGAACTCCCGGTAAGTCTTGATTACGGCTTGTGCTGCAGGTTCTTTTACGCTTGTTTTCGCCCATCCGTAGCCTTCTTCAAGCTCCACTATTTTGATCTCTTTAAACCCATGCTTGTCAAGGTGGCTTCTTATTCTCGGTAGTACTTCCTCTACCTTCATGTCTGGGACAAGTCTGACATCAACTTTGGCTGTGATTCTGTAGGGCAGCACCGTCTTAGTTCCTGGTCCGATGTATCCTCCCCATATGCCGTCTATGTTCAGAGTGGGTGAGTACAGATACTTTAGTAAGGCTTCTCTGCCTTGGGCGTCTTCGATGAACTTTTCGACTTTCATTAGGTCTTTGAAAGTGGCTTCGTCAAAGGTTTTGTCCATCTTTTCCAGAAGTTCTAAGTCTTCTTGGTTTGGAGGCAGAACGTTCTCGTAGAAACCGTCAATCAAAACCTTGTTTCCGTCATCTGTGGTCATCGTGCTTAAGGCTTGTATCATGCGCCACGCGGGGCTATCTACCCATGCTTTGTTGCTTCCGTGGATGTCAAATTCGGTGGGTCCGTGTCCCCAAGTCTTTCCATCAAGCTCTAACTCAAAGTAGACTATTCCCTTTACACCGAGGAAATTCACTACTTTTCCCTTTTGGTCCTGATCAGCATATGGAAAGAATACCGCGTCAGCCTTCTTCAACTCGGCAGAGTATTTCTCGATGAACTCTAGCAAGTGCCGGCTGCTTAGTTCCTCTTCCCCCTCTGCAACAAACATTAAGTTGACTGGAATCTCTTCGCCGACTGCTCTAATCGATTCACATGCGTTTAGAAAAGCACGCAACTCTCCTTTAGTGTTGATTGCCCCTCTTGCCACAAGACAATCGCCGAAGGGCGGTATATTGACAACTTTACCTTCTAGCGGTGGAACCGTCCAACCCGGATCGTCAACAGGTTGAGTATCATACATGAAGTAGACGATTACGGTTTTGTCGGCGCCAGCATCGTAATACCCATATACAACCGGGAACCCGGAGGTTTCTACAAGCCGTGGACTCTTGCAGCCGAGGTCTTTCAGGTAGCTCTTGACGAGTTCTGCACACTCTCTGACCCCTCTATTTTCAGCTGAGATGGAAGGTTGTCTTACCACTTCTTGAAGCTTACTAAGATGTTCATGGTAGTGCTGGTCTATATAATCGAAAACTCTTTTTCTCTGCAATATTCTGTCACAACACCAGAGGTTCATAATGTGGGTTACTAATAATTTCTTCTGCTTAGGCTGTATCACCTTTCAACAAAGCAAAACTGAAAAACTGCCAATGTAATCTGAAGCAATAAGCATTGCGTGAAACGACGCCAACAAATGTCTAGACATCAAATAAAGTGCTTTTGGATTTTGGCGGCAACACAGCCAAAGAGCCTATACATCACTTTTAGGTTGGCGTTGGTGGCGGCCACTCCATATAGCTAGTATAAGTAAAGGCAATTGTGTCTCCTTCACGAAGTATGTGTTTTGCAGATGAGTACGTTGGAAGTATCCATTCTGAGCTTCTGGAATCCCAGCTCCAGTAGAACCATCCATGTGTAGAATTGCTAGCCATACCATTTATGGATGTCACCAGTATTCCTAGTTCTCCTCCGTAGTCTGTATAGTTTATCTCGTTAGCAATCGAGTAAATGGCTGTAAATGCAGTTGTGCCTAGTGGAAGCACAGTATCATTGTGCCAAACCTTTGTCGCTGCACCGTAGCTTACAAGAATGTTGATTTTGAGGGAGATGCCTTCCAGTATAGTAGAAATACCTCCAACATTTGCATTAAGCTGGTTGACCAGCTTGTTGTATTCGCCTTGATAAGTGTCATATTGGACAAAATAGTAGCCAGCGACGATAGTTCCCAAAATCGCCCAGGAGAGCAAGCCGAGAGCTACATACGTAAGGGTTCTTTTCTCCATGATTTTTCACCTCCGACGAGTTCGCGTAAAGCCTTTGTCAGCGGAAAGAAAGCTACAGAAAAAACGAAAAAGTTGGACACAACATGAATTAGTGAAAAAGGAGCTGCAGAGACAATTGTGACCACGAAGGCAGGTAAAGTAGGAATCCCAAATAATATTTGCTCTACAGCAACACCGAAATTCGTAATTACGTCATAAACTAGTGTGAGAAAAGTACCTAAGGCTGCGGTCTCACCAACTGAATTCCGTGTATAAATACCTCTTTTTGACCGCCCATAAAGCCCGCCTGCAAAGCCTATGATTCCCATTCCGGTCATTTGAAAAGGCAACATGAACCCAGCGAATCCCCAAGACGACAAGAACCCGTTTACAAACATTACAGCTGCTCCAAGTGTACTGCCTGCATAGGCACCGAAAAAGACACCTATGAGAAAGACAAGTAGAGAGGTGAATTCGACATTTGGAGGGCGAGGAGCTAGCTGAACACCTATGCATAATGCAGATAAGATGATGAGTAGTGTAAGGCGGCGGGTCGTCAGCGAATTCATAGAGAGTAGGTTGGATTATCCATCCATATAAAACTTTCGAAACTAATCCAACGTGCTATCGCCCTAGACATCTGTCGACTAATTTGCTCTTGAAGCCTTGTTGACCCTCGCAAACATGCCATTTTCAAGAAAAACAATTTGATCTAGCAGTTCGTACCTTCTTTCACGCTCAACGCCCAATATTTTTCCCCATATCGAAGCAGCAACAATTTCGCCGAAAATAACAAGACCGCCACCCACATCTTTAGTGTCAAAGAGACGGCATTCAAGATGAGCCTTGCACTCATTCACCAAAGGCGCAGAAATCCTTGAAGCCTTAAAAATCGTCAACCCCGTCTTCTCAATTCTTTCCCGACCAAACCATTCAATACATCCAAAAACCTTTGACGCCATAGAAGAATCCACAAAATTGACGCCAAAACAGCCAGTTTCAAGAATATTGTTCTCAGTAGTATTCCCCTTGGTTCCAGAAAACATTAGAATGGGAGGTTCAAAGGAGACCATTTGGAGCCAGCTTTTCGGGGCAATGTTGGGATTTTTCTTTAGGTCATAAGTGGAAATGAGAACTATCGGTCCAGGGACAAGACCAGGATGCCACTCGTTCTTGTCAATAGGATAATCAACTTTCCTCATGTCCATCTAACCTTCCGCTTATTTCCTACATAATGAGTGCATATATGTTTGGCACTTTCTGTAGGGGAAACAGGAAAAGCATTGTGTAAAATGATAACAAAAAGCTAAGAGCTTTACGTGATCTTGAATTGCTGTTTAAGAGGCTATTTTTGCCAACGGTGCCTTTCTGTCCTCAAAGAAAGATCTTTCGCTAAAGTAGAGGGCAATGGAATTTCCTTGGGCGTCGTCTCAAGTGACGGTTCTTCTGTTGAGAGTTGAGTTGTTGCTTGTAAGGATGGCTGTCGGAAGTAGTAACAGTAGACTGGGTTGCCATCGCAGAAGTGCTCTAAGTCAAAGTCGGAAACCTCTCCATCCAGGTTTTCTGCCAGCATTTTCACGCACTCTTTTTTCGAAGCGCTTGAAAGGTATGGGCACTTCATTTCTCGCACATCTGTTTGTTTGTTGAACAGTTTTTCCGTTTTTCAAAGCTACAATATGTCTAGGCTGAGACATATCGCAAATATTACTATGCCAGAATCAGAATATAAACATTCCGCTCTAAGCAGATTCGACTAGCATGTACACTTTTTATTTCGCTATGCATTGTGTTCTTACGAGGTATGGTTCGTTGATTGTTGGCGTTGTTGGAAGAAAAGCTGGGGGATGGGGAACTATGCAGCTGAAAACTGCTCTGGAAAGACGAGGCTTATCTTCTGTGTTTTTCAGGTTTTCCAGCATAACGGCGAGAGCAGGCTGCCAGCCTGCTGTGAGCGTGGATAATACCGATGTGATCAAGGATTTGTCAGCCTTAATCATTCGTCCTGTGGGTCGTGGCTCGCTTGAGGAAATCGTCTTTCGAATGGATTTGCTGCGGACTTTGGAGCGTCAAGGGATTTTGATAGTCAATCCTGCTGGCGCAATCGAGCTGTGTGTTGACAAGTATTATGCGTTGAAGCTTTTGGAGGAGAATAAACTGCCTGTCCCACGAACTGTCGTGACTGAGAGTGTGAAAGAAGCGTTGAAAGGCTTTCATGAGCTAGGTGGAGATGTAGTTTTGAAGCCCCTGTTCGGTTCACGGGGAATTGGTTCAACACGAGTCTTTGATGCAGATGTTGCAGCGCGAATTTTCAGGTCTGTGAGCTTTCATCACGGCGTTCTCTATCTTCAAGAGTTTATCCCTCATGGAAGCTCTGATATCCGTGCTTTTGTGGTGGATGACAGGGTTGTCGCTGCAATGAGGAGAGTTGGCGGTTCATGGAAGACCAATGTGAGTCAAGGTGCTCGACCCTTGGCTATCCAGCTGAGTGGAGAGTTGGAAACTCTTGCCGTTGCGGCAGCGAAGGTGGCTAATTGTAGAGTTGCCGGTGTAGATATCTTGGAGAGCGAAAGGGGTCCGCTAATTCTCGAGTTGAATAGTCAACCTGGATGGCGCGGGTTGCAATCTGTTGCACAGGTTGATATTGCAGATTGCATTGTTGATTTTGTGATAGGTGAGGTGACGAAGTAAGATGGGTGAGATGACGCGAAGCGTAGTTGTTTCTAGAATTGATGTCACCGCTGAAGAGGTGGAGACTAGAGAAGACATCGTTGCCAGAGAAGTTCCGTTGCATGTTTTTCTAGGAGCAATCCATTTTGTTTCCATTCTTTGCTCGCCTGATCTATTAAGAGAGTTGGTGGTGGGACACTTGCTTGGAGAGGGTCTAGTAAACTCGATAGATGAAATTGCCAGTATTGATTTCGATGAACAGAACAGATGCTATGTAGCTTTGCGAAAGTCAGATGTGGAAGAGCATGTTGTTGTTTCAAAGCCTTTTGCACAGCTGATTGTTTCTGCCTGTGGTAGCATAGGTTACAGATCGCTTTCTGAACTGCTTGACACCATCGAGTTGAGACCTCTGCCTACTTGGCAGATTGAGTCGAGGACCGTTTCGGAGAGTGTGAGGCAATTGAATGTACTGGCTGACACCTTTAGAAAGACTGGTGGCGTACATGTTGCGGCGTTGTTTAGGCGGGATGGAGAGTTGGTTGTGTTAGCTGAGGATGTTGGGAGACATAATGCGG
>CAYGBS010000100.1:0-323 GCA_964348215.1 uncultured Candidatus Bathyarchaeia archaeon | reverse complement strand
TGTTTTGAAGGCGGCGCGGGCTGGAATTCCCATTGTGGCGTCTTTAGCCGCGGCTGTTGATTCAGGTGTGGAAGTGGCTGAGAAGACAGGGGTGACTTTGGTGGGTTTTGTGAGGGGAAACAGAATGAATGTTTATGTCCATCCCGAAAGAATCAGATTTTGAAAGAACGCTTTCTCTTCAGTTCCATTTTCCATTGAGGACAGGTTCTGAATGTGTCGTAGCTTTATGTCAAGAAAATGCTTAAAGGAGTCTAACTCTATTCCTTACATTACTGCCTAGGAGGGCGGGTAGATCAGCCTGGAATGATCGCCACGTTGGCATC
>CAYGBS010000099.1:0-5981 GCA_964348215.1 uncultured Candidatus Bathyarchaeia archaeon | reverse complement strand
TACAAGCATTATGGTACAACGCATTGAAGACCATGGAGCTTCTTGCAACCCGTTTCGGCTACAACGATTTAGCTGAGAAGTATGGAAGCATCGCCAAAAAGGCTAAGAAGAATTTTGGAGATGAATTTTGGAACACAGAGAAGAACTGCCTCTTTGATGCTGTAAAATGTGAAATCAGAGACGGCTCTCTGCGGCCGAACCAAATATTTGCTGTTTCTCTAGATTTCTCTATGCTGGATGAGGCAAAACGGAGAGCTGTAGTCTCTCTTGTTGAAGAGAAACTTTGGGCAACTTATGGACTGAAAACTCTGTCAGCAGATGACCCTAGATACCGTGGTAGGTATTCGGGAAATTGGGCTGAACGAAACAGTGCTTACCACAACGGGACTGCATGGCCTTGGCTGATTGGACCTTTTGTCACGGCATTTCTTAAAGTCAGCCACTTTCAGACAAAATGGAGGAGATTTGCTTTTGAGAACTTCCTTCAACCCCTCTTTACAGAGCAGATGCTGGTGGCAGGAGTAGGAACGCTAAGCGAAGTTTTCGACGGAGACCCGCCGCATTTCCCTGGAGGCTGCATTTCTCAAGCGTGGAGTGTGGCTGAACCTTTGAGGGCTTATGTTGAGGATGTGATGCTTGAGAGACCGAACTTTGAGAGAAATGTTCTAGAAAATTTTTCTAGTGGAGAAACTAAATAGAAAGGAGAGACATTACTCTGAAGTAACACGCGCATCCAGTATGTGGGAACAAGATTGACTGATATTTGCCTCATATTCGAGGTTCATCAGCCATTACGGCTAAACCGCAATTTTCACCTAGACCTGCTGGCGAAACCTACAGCAACCAAAAAGGATTTGCTTGACCTTTACTTCGACAATACCCTTAACAGACACATTTTTGATCGTGCAGCAAGCAAATGTTATTTTCCAGCAAATAACGTAATCCTCAATGAAGTTGCGAGGTTTAAGCGAGAGAAGAAACAGTTTAAGGTTTCCTATGGAATTTCAGGAGTTTTCCTTGAGCAATGTAAACGATGGAATCCAAATCTACTTGATTCGTTTAAGCAGTTAGCCCAGACGGGATGTGTGGAGTTCCTAGACGAAACTTATTATCATTCTCTTGCCAGTCTCTTCGGGGTCGACAGATCTGAGTTTGTTGAGCAGGTCAAAATGCATCGAGAGTTGATGAAGGACTTGTTTCATTATGAACCGGAAACCTTTGAGAACACTGAATGCCTCTACAATAATGCTATCGCGAAGACTGTTGCAGACATGGGTTATAAGGCAGTCATAACAGAAGGTGTTGAACGCATTCTCAGGTGGCGAAGCCCAAACTATGTGTATAGAGCCTACGGCTCTTCCATCCCTGTCTTGCTTCGAAACTACCGTCTTTCGGATGACATTGGCTTCCGTTTCTCCTCAACGTGGTGGAACGAATGGCCCCTAACTGCCAAGAAATATGCAAGCTGGTTGGCAGCTACGAATGGGCAGACTATTATTCTTTTCGTTGATTATGAGACTTTTGGAGAGCATCACTGGCCAGAAAGCGGAATTCACGATTTTCTCAAATGGTTACCTGACGAAGTGCTCAAATGGGATCACCTGCATTGGCGAACTCCTTCTGATGTTGTGCGCCTTCATCAGCCAGTCGGAGAGATTGATGTTCACGAGTATAACACCGTTTCATGGGCGGATCTTGAACGCGATCCCAGCGCTTGGATTAGCAATCCTATGCAGAGAGTTTCCTACGAGTTTCTAAAAGGTTTAGAAACGTTTGTGAAGGGTTTAGGGGACAAGTTCTGGCTGAGTATTTGGCGGTATTTCCAGATGAGCGACCACTTGTATTATATGAGTGTCAAAGGCGGTGGACCAGGAGATGTCCATTCCTATTTTAATCCCTCTGGAAACCCGATTGATGCTTTTGTCTCCTTTTCCAACGTTATTTCTGATTTTGAAGCCAGAATTCTGCAGGAACTACGGAAACCTGAACTGGCAGCAAAATGGATTCTACGGCGACTGCCGACTGATAAAGGATTTACTTTCTTTTCCGAATTCGCGAGGCCAACTAGCGTTACAGCATATGATTTGTATGAGTTTGTGAAAGCACTGAACAGTGTCCACGCTCAATCACTTAGATATCACCTATTGAGAGGTGACTTTGAAAGATGGCTAAGTCAAGTTTTGACTGATAAGAAACTCGCTGAGAAAATAGCATCCATGGCGAGAGAAAAACTGAGCGGCGAAAAGCTTCGCAAAAAACTTGTAACGCTAGTCAAAACTAGAGTAAGACAGCTTGAAGCATTAGCGGCGAAGGGCAAAGTGTGATCAATGAATATCTGTTTGCTTTCTTGGGAGTTTCCACCACGAATCGTTGGAGGGATAGCACGGCACGTTTCTGGATTGGCAGGGGCTTTATCAAAAGAGGGGAATGATGTAGGTGTTGTTACCCTAGATTTCCCAGGATCACCAGACTATGAAGAAGTCGAGGGCTTCAAGGTTTATCGCTCCAAAACGGAAGTAGGACATCCAAACTTTCTCACATGGGTTTTTCTGTTCAATCATTTCCTGGAGAAGCGCCTAGCTGATGCAAACAAGGACTTCGATTTTGATCTGATTCACGTCCATGATTGGCTTGTGGCGCCATCTGGAATCGGCTTTAAGCATTTCTTGAACAGGCCTATGGTTTGTACGATGCACAGCACTGAGCATGGACGATCAAGCCTACATGGTCCGGATTCTTACATGATTGATGGAATGGAATGGTGGGCGTGTTATGAGGCTACTCGGATAATTGTGACAAGCAATTCCATGAAGGATGAAGTCTGCAATCACTTTCATTTGCCTGAAGAGAAGGCAAACGTCATCCCAAACGCGGTTGACGTTGAGAAATACAAAGCTAATGTCGACCGGTGGTCTATCAGAAGACGATTCGGCGTAGGAGATAACGAAAAAATGGTGCTCTATGTCGGACGTTTGGTGCCGCAAAAGGGAATCGAGTACTTGATCCGAGCTATGCCGCGGATCAGTTGGCGCTTTCCCGACGCAAAGTTCGTCGTTGTCGGAGAAGGATGGATGCGAGGACATTTGGAGTGGTTAGCTGATCAGATGGGGCAACGTTGGAGAACTAACTTCACTGGTTTCATCTCTGATGACGATTTGGTAGCGTTGACAAAGAGTGCGGATGTAATGATTGTGCCTTCTGTATATGAGCCCTTTGGTATTGTGGCGTTGGAAGGTATGGCAGCGGGAGTACCTGTAGTAGCGAGCCAAGTTGGGGGCTTGGCAGAGGTGGTAGAACATGATAAGACTGGTGTCTGGGTATATCCCCGTAGTCCTGATTCGATTGCGTGGGGTATTGAACGTGTTCTGTCTGACGCTGGCTACAGGGACTGGCTGGTTAAGAACGCTTATCAAGCTGTCATGACTAGATTTAGCTGGAAGGCTGTTGCAAACGAGACCATTGATGTTTATAAGCGAGTTTTGGAAGAAGGATAGGCTATGAGTAAGTATCCCCCCGTTGCGCCTCGTCCAGAGCTACCTGAAGAGTTTAGTTTTTTGTGCATGCTGCACAATGTTGGGGCAATCAATGCTGAAAGGTCGCTCACAATGGAGGAGATTGCTAAATGGACAGATAAGAATGCTAATATTATTCAAGAGTATCTGAGAAAACTCAAAGAGCTCGGCTACGTGCAATCTGTTAAGAACGAAGATACTGAAAGGTATCATGTCTCGGTGACAGGCATACGCAAAGTGCTAACTTTGTATAGCTAGAAATCGTACATACAAAGCACTGCAAAGCGCAGAATTTCTTCATCATGCACCTGTCTCAGCCTTCTAAACTGGAGCACCTTTTCAGAGCTTATTTTTTCGTTTTAGCACGCCAAGCCTCGTTAAGACAGGAAAAGTAGAAAGTCTTAAGAGGTCAACAGCAAACAAGAAAGCTATGTCAACTCTCCTGATAGTCTACAACACCAAAACTGGAAATACGGAACTAATGGCAAGAGCCATTGAAGGAGGTGCAAAAACCGTTCAGGGCGTACAGGTCATCCTGACATATCATGCCAAACCCAGAGAGCTGCAGAATGCAGACGCCGTGATCATCGGAGTGCCCACGTACAACCATCGAATGACTCTAGACATCCAGAACATGTTAGAGAAAACTGCGCAAAACAAGATAAAACTGAAAGGCAAATTGGCGGCGGCCTTTGGTTCCTACGGATGGAGCGGCGAAGCACCCCAACAGGCCTTAGAAATCTTGCGAAACAAGTTTCAAATGAAAACCATGGACCCCCCAATCCTAGCAAACTACGAACCAGACGAAAAAACTTTGAAAGAATGCCGAGAGCTTGGCAAGAAAGTAGCTGAGACGCTTAAATCATCTAAAAAGATGCGAAGAGAATAAAAACGAAGCCAGCGTAAGTATTAAACAAGTGGAGAAAAACATGGAAATGAACGAGCTCGCTATAAGATATGAACCTTTCAAAGAAGTCATTGTCATGGAGCGCACTAATTTTCCCACGCCAGACGATCTCGCCAGATTCACGAATATTATTGCCGGAGGAAAAACAGCAGGCATTTACTGGGCTCAAGGAATAGCCTTCATCTACTTTCCCGTATCCATAAACACTGAAACAGCAGCGAAAGAACTCGTGGAAAAGAGGAGAATCTATTGGGCTTTCTTAAGCTACACCTCTATGCCAACCTACAAACCCCTCATCGAAACAAAAGAAAAAATTATCGTTCCAGTCCTCGACATGTCAAACAACCCCTTATTCCAAAAAGTAGCTGAATGGTTGAAAAAACAGAAATAGCATGTGTGTGTACGCTGGATGACTATTAGGTTTTCCACGCTGAAGGCCCACAAATGGATACACTCACAGCACGGGGAATAGTATTTGAAGGTCAAGGAACTGGAAGCCAATTTGTTAGCATTCCTTGGGCAAAAGAGCAATTCAGAGAAAAATTAGGTTTTGATCCCTACATTGGGACATTGAACATTCGTCTCGCAGAAGAAGAGACAAAAGGACTCGAAAAAGCCCTAGAAGAATTTGAAGGCATCAGAATTGTTCCAGTCAAAGGTTTCTTTCCAGCTCGTTGCTTCAATGCATTGATAATGAATAAAGTGAAAGGAGCCATTGTTGTTCCAGACATGCCGAATTATCCCCGCGACGTGTTGGAAATTGTCGCTCCAATTCACTTACGCAGCTTCCTATCACTTAGAAATGGCGACGAAGTTGAAATAACTATCTTCTCAGGAAAGTGACGTTAGATATTAAATCCGAATCTTTCAGCGCAGCTTTCCAGGTAATCATCGAAGCAGTTAATCTTCATCAAATAACTACCATAACGCACCAAAGCAGCCATTGCCTTAGCAGCGTCTTCAGGTGAAGAGTAAGCTGGAATACCTAGCTTTTCAAACCTTGAACGGATGAACATAGCCATCTCAGTTTCTCCTATGTCGCAGGCGACAACAGGCTTTGTGCAATGTTTCACCAAGGTTGCTGTTCGATCTACAAAATCCTCCTGCAAAGCGGGAGTGTGATGTAACCCTAATACTATTAAACCGTCAACTTCCGGTGCATCCAGAAGAATTTTCGCTGAGAGTTCATACATCTCAGAAGTTGCAGAGCCTGTGATGTCAACTGGGTTTAGGTTAGTGGCGAACCTGGGCAGTTTTCCATCTCGCTTTAAATTTTCGAACTTCTCCAGAACGTCGTCAGAGAACCTTCCAACGGTCAAGTCTCTAGACTCGCATTCGTCAACAGCCATCACACTTGGTCCTCCAGCGTCTGTCAGCACTCCAATGTTATTTCCAGCAGCAGGTGGTTGAAAGGCAAAGGCTTTTGCGACATCGAAAAACTCTTCCATATCTTTGACGCGGATGACGCCGACCTGTGTAAATGCTGCGTCATAAATTCTGTCAGTTCCTGCAATAGCACCGGTGTGTGAGGCAGCAGCCCTAGCGCCAGCTTTGGTTTTCCC
>CAYGBS010000098.1:0-5999 GCA_964348215.1 uncultured Candidatus Bathyarchaeia archaeon | reverse complement strand
CTCTCTTCTTCAGCATAATGGCTTTGTCGAGGTTGCGTATACGGACCTCGCCTCCGATGGCTTTGGCGCCTTGTCCCCATTTTCGCTCGATAACATTTACCTCTAGTTTCGAGATGGCATAGACATCTACGCCTAGCCTTTGATCTTCTACGTTTGTTTGGACGACGATGTCGCCGTATTTTCCGTCCCAGAATTTGCGGAAAGCGTCAACGCGTCGTTTTAGTTCCTTTGACTCTACAACTTTGCCGTCTTGAAGTCTTGACTCTCGGTCCATTCCGCACACGTTTTCGCCGACTGTTATGATGGCGCCTGATAGAGCTGCGCCGATTGCTAATCCGTCCCAGTTGAGCCTTGCAACCTCTGTTGATCCGAAGGCTCCTGTTAGGATTGGAACTTTTAGTGGGATGCCGGCGACTTTGCTTTCGATGTTTACGTTCTGGAAGAGCGCACGGTCGGAGTCTGCTTCGATGCCGTGGACCTTGAAGAGTGTAGATTGGATGTTAAAGTGGGACCAGTCGAGGCCGAAGTCTTTTAGTGCGCCGGCTGTGCTGTAGCCGAATTGTAATGGTTCCGGGTAGAGTGCTTCTCTGCCGCGAAACGCTGAGAGGCTTATTTCACAGAGGATTGGACAATCACGGATGCATAGGGGGCACATGCCGCTGGTGGGGCTAGTGTCTCTGACTCGGGTTGTTGTTCCAGTGGTTGATTTTCCATTGAGGTACGCGCTGTTTCTCGATACGCGTTCAGGCAATTTTTCCTCACCTTTACGTTTGCAAACCTCAGAGTATGAGCGAATGGCAACTGCAAGATTTAAAGATTCCTAAAAGCTGAAAGGTGTATGTGTGAATGAACACAAATTCCACTAAAAACCCGAAAAGTTCTGGACTTACTATTTAATTTTTCTCGACTATACATTTTATATCTGACCAGCACTTTCTAGTTAGCGGCGCTTAGCAGAGGGGAAAGGAGAACTGTACGCAAACCGATATTTGTCAATAGAAGATGCAGACTTCGTGTTCGAAAACAAGCCGATTAAGGTTATTGCCAACCGAAATGAACCTAAGATCGAGTTGGCTGGTTTAGATGTTGGACCTTTTGAAGAGGGAGGGGAGTATGAGCTTCGGTTTTGGATTGCGAGAGAACTTGAAAAGGTAGGTATTGTTCGTTTTCGAGAGGAAGACGTTTTGGATGTTGTTAAGCTTCATAAGATTCACTGGACGGAAAGGGTGCAGCCTACAAACAAAGTTTCTCCCCTTCCAGAGGAATTCTATCCGAAACTGAGACGTTATCTCTGCTATCTAAGAAAGGCCTCTAACAACAATTCAGAAAAGCTGAAGGAACAAGGGAAATCTGAGAGAATTTCTAGAGACATCGTCAACTGTAGAGTTAAGAAAATAGTTTCTCTCGCCTCATCTCTTCCCCTCACCTCTCAGGCACTTCAGAACTTGGCGCCAGAAGAAAGAGCTCTTTATCATCGCCTCCACAAGATAATAACCAGTTGGAGAGACGAGATTTTGAAGGAAAAAGGTGGCAGAGATGACAGAGGAAATTGAGCTTGCCCCTGAGCAGCGTTTTGAAGATTTTTTGAAACAGGACAAGTATCGTGAAAGATTATCGCAGATGGCAATCGCCAACAGCAGGTCTGTCATCGTTGATTTTGAAGACCTAATGGTCTTTGACATGGCGCTGGCACAGAATCTGAGGGACAAACCTGACGAGTATTTCAAGCACATAGACAGGGCTGCGTATTCACAGCTGGAGATAGAGGACAGCGAATACGCGTCAAAGACAGAGGAAGTCATAGTTCGTTTTAGAAATCTGCCTGAATCAACACATCTGCGGATGCTTGGAGCCGCAAACATAGGTAAATTGGTCATGGTTGAAGGCATAATTGTACGGGCTACTCCTGTTCAGCCTCAAGTAATGCGAGCAGCCTTCAAATGCAAAAGATGCGGCGAAACCGCCTATTTAGACCAGACCGGACCCTTTCTAAAGGCCCCTCTGAAATGCGAAGTTCCGCATTGTCTAAGCAAAGGGCCTTTCCAGTTTGTCCAAGATGGGTCCACTTTCATTGACTACCAGCAGATTCGAATACAAGAACGCCCCGAAGATTTGCCGCCAGGTCAACTGCCCCGAGCTCTAAGCGTGAAGCTCATAAGTCGAGACCTTGTTGACAAAGCCAGACCAGGTGACCACGTGGCCATAACCGGTGTCGTTCGTGCCGTCGCACCTTTTCTTCCAAAGGCAGGAAAGCTGCGGGTTTTTCGTCTTCATCTCGATGCGAACTTCTTAGACGTTGAGAGCAAAGAGCCTGAGACCGGTTTTGTCACGCCTGAAGAGGAGAAGCAGATTCTTGAACTTGCAGAAGACCCGTGGATTCATAGGAATGTGATGCGTTCCATCTGTCCGTCTATTTATGGTTATGACGCAATCAAAGAGGCTATAATGTACTTAGTCTTCGGCGGCGTTCCAAAACGTTTGGCAGACATCTCGATTAGGGGCGAGCTGAACATCCTTCTTGTTGGAGATCCCGGTACTGCTAAGTCACAGATACTTCAGTACGTAGCTGCAGTCGCACCTAGAGGTCTGTATACTTCTGGTCGTGGAACCACTGCAGCAGGCTTAACAGCGGCCGTGCTGCGGGAGCGCGGAGGAGGAATGACCCTTGAAGCTGGCGCGCTTGTCTTGGCAGATAAGGGCGTTGCATGCATCGATGAGATCGACAAAATGCGTCCAGAGGACCGAGTGGCGATTCACGAAGCTATGGAGCAGCATACGGTTTCGGTGGCGAAAGGCGGCATCGTTGCAACTCTCAACGCGCGAACTGCTATTCTCGCAGCTGGAAACCCTTCTCTGGGAAGGTATGATGCCTACAAAACGGTAGCTGAGAACATCAACCTGCCTGTAACCATCCTGTCAAGGTTCGACCTGATCTTCGTGTTAAAAGATGTTCCTGAAAAGGAGTTGGACGAGAAGATGTCATCTCACATTCTGGAAATTCATAAGAAGGGCATGACGCCTCTGGATACGCCTGTTCCGTCAGATTTGCTTCGCAAATACATAAGCTATGCAAAGAACATAAAACCGGTTTTGACTGAAGGGGCTATGCAGCGGCTTAAGGAGTTCTACTTAGAGATGAGAGCGGTTACGGAGAAGATTGAAGGGTCACCTATCGCTATCACAGCTAGACAGTTAGAGTCGCTGGTGAGGTTGGCGGAGGCAAGGGCTCGTATTGCCCTTCGTAAGGAGATCACTGTTGAGGACGCTGAGGCAGCCATAGTCATCATGAACAAGTCGCTAGAGGAAGTAGGCATTGACGTTTCAACCCACATGCGAGACATCGACGTTATCATGGTTGGAAAGCCGAAGAGCATGCAGGATAAGCTTCGAGTAATCCTCGGGGAAGTCGTTGAGATGTCAAAGGAGACAGGTATGGTTGACAGAAAGCTTCTTGTGGAAACGCTCATAAGCGAACATAAAATCTCTGCTCCTGAAATTCATAGACTTATCGGAAGAATGATAAAAGACGGAACGATTTATGAGCCGCGACCAGGCTTTCTGAAGAAGGTATAGCGTAAGGGTCTCAGGATTGAAGGTAGAAGAACTGTCCATACCGCAGCAAGTGAAAGAAATCATCATAAAATCTGGAATCTCTGATCTCTATCCCCCGCAGGAAGAAGCAGTTCGCGCTGGCGCTTTAAAAGGGAAAGACCTCGTTCTGGCAAGCCCCACTGCCTCAGGGAAGACGCTGACAGCGGAGCTTTGCGCCCTCAAACATGTGGTGGAACGCGGCGGAAAGGTCCTATACCTGACTCCTTTGAGGGCTCTGGCCAGTGAGAAATACCAAGAATTCAAGAAATATGGCACTGTAAGAAAGTCTAACAGAAGACGCGTCCGCGTCGCCATCAGCACCGGCGACTACGACAGCACTGATCCTTGGCTTGAAAGGTATGACATAATCATCGCAACCAACGAAAAAGCAGATTCACTTCTAAGGCATAGAGTCAAATGGATGAATGAAATATCCCTGGTAGTCGCCGACGAGGTTCATCTGCTGAATGATTCAGAGCGAGGACCGACATTAGAAGTCGTCTTGGCTAGGCTGATGCAGATCAACCCTGAAATCCAAACCTTAGCCTTGAGTGCCACCATCAAGAACGTTGAAGAGCTGGCAGCGTGGCTTAAAGCCCAGTACGTTGCAACCGAGTGGAGACCTGTCAAGCTTAACGAAGGTGTTCTTCTTCATCGTGAGATACAGTTTAAAGACGGCGGAGCCCTGAAAATCGGGAAACACTCCAGAAACCCTGCGTCAAACCTCGCGGTCCACATCGTAAGGTCTGGCGGTCAAGCACTCATCTTTGCGTCGACGCGGAGGAATTCGGTCTCCTTGGCTAAGAAGATGGCAAGTGAGCTTGATAGTCTTCTGTCGAAGCCTAACAAGCGGTCTTTGAAGCTGCTCTCTGAGCGGATTCTGGCGACTGGTGAACGGACGAGAATCAGTGAGCTTCTCGCCGATCTTGTGAGGCGTGGTGCCGCTTTTCATCACGCTGGTCTGGGCGGTGGTCATCGGAGGTTGCTTGAGGATGCTTTTCGAGATGGTAAGGTCAAGGTTTTGGCGGCTACGCCGACCTTGGCTTTCGGTGTGAACTTGCCGGCGAGGATGGTGGTTGTCAGTGATTACAGGCGTTATGAGGTTGGGTATGGCTATTATCCGATTACGGTTTTGGAGTATAAGCAGATGGCTGGGAGGGCTGGGAGGCCGAAGTATGATAAGGTTGGTGAGGCGATTCTCATTGCCAAGACGGGTGATGAGCAGGACTATTTGATGGAAAGCTATGTTTTGTCGGAGCCTGAGCGGATCTGGTCGAAGCTAGCTGTGGAGCGAATCCTTCGTCCTCACGTTTTGTCGACTATTGCGGCTCAGTATGCTCAGACTGAGCAGGGAGTGTACGATTTCTTCGGCAAGACCTTCTATGCCCATCAGTATGATCCTAAGGCGATTAAGCTGGTTATCACGAAGATTTTGAAGTTCCTCTATGATGAGGAGATGATTGAGGTAGCTGGCAAGGATGTCTTTGCGACGAAGTTTGGGCGTCGAGTCTCAGAGCTTTACATTGACCCCGTATCCGCTGTCTTCATCCGAGATGCCTTGTATTCTCGGGCGCCAGTCCTGACTGAAATCAGCTTCCTCCACATGATTGCTCACACGCCGGACATGTATCCAAAGCTGCGTCCTTATTCTAGAGAGATTGACGAGCTCAGCTTGTTTGTTGACGAGCATAAAGACGAGTTTATGTTTGACGTTCCCAGCGAGCTTGATGACCCTCATGAGTTTGAAGAGTTTCTAGGTGAAGCGAAGCTAGCTTGGGTTATGCAGTCGTGGATTGAGGAGGATACTGAGGATCAGATGATTGAGAAGTTTCGAGTGCAGCCTGGAGACCTGTACAGGCTCATAAGCTCCGCAAAGTGGCTGCTCTACGCCTCGCGGGAGCTTGCAGGGTTACTTAAGCAGAAAGGCTCGGTGCCGATGTTGAACATGTTGAAGGAGCGCAGCGCCAACGGCGTTAAGGCAGAGCTGCTGCCTCTTGTTAAGCTGGAGGGCATCGGAAGAGCACGAGCTCGCATCCTCTTCAACTCTGGGTTAAAGACGATAAAGGACCTTAAACAAGCGCCTGTGGAAAGGCTGACAGGTCTACCTTTGATTGGATCGAGAATCGCCAAGAAGATTAAGGAGCAGGTCGGCGGATTCGTGAAGTCGGAGGACTGGAAAAAGCTGGGAAAGCATGAAACGCCTGAACAGCAATCTCTCGCAGAGTACACCTAGTCAACGATACATGTGGCCTAAGTAAGCGCTAATCAGGTATCTCCAGTTTCAGTTCCCTCTTCAAATTCTTATACCTGTTCCTTACAGTGACCTCAGTTACCCCTGCTGCTTCAGCAATATCCTTCTGCGTCTTCTTCTCCCCACCCATCAGACAAGCAATATACAAAGCCGCCGC
>CAYGBS010000097.1:0-6018 GCA_964348215.1 uncultured Candidatus Bathyarchaeia archaeon | reverse complement strand
TTCGAATAAACGATGCGGATGCTGCTAATTGGGGTTATACCACCTACTCGCTATCCGCAGGCAGTTCTGTGGATCTTAACGTGACTCGCACAGGTGATTATACGTCTGGTGTCAAGTACGAGTTTACAGTGATTACGGCGAAGGGCAATACGTTCGGTCCGTACATAAAGACAGCTCCTTAAAGCACCACGGTTTCGATAGTTTGAGAATGGGGGTAGGGTGAGAGTACCCTCTTCTTCCACCCTCTTTGGAGGTATAGAACATGGTAATAGATTTGAAAGAATACGATTCAGCAGCAAGTATAGCAACCAAAATAGATGACGAAATTAGTAGAACCAAAAGCGTGCTTGGCGAGTATCTACGCCGCCTTGACGAGATTCGATCGTTAGCTGAAAGGTCGAAGAAAATACGAGACGTAGTCTTCAAACTTGCAGGTAAGAAGGCAAGTCAGGAGGACCTCGGCGAGATTTCGGTAGGTGGCCTGAACATTGTGTTAGATGCCAACCCGTTTCACGAATTGACAGCCATAGAAGAGGTTGTTAGAAGCCAACAGGACAGGCTCTTGGTTTTGCAGAAGTCACGGGAAGCCTTGAAATGGGTTGATCAAATAGGTGACACTGAAGGGCTCAAGTATCTAGTTTTAGAAAACGATGGAATACCAGAGAAAGTGCTATTCAAGATCTCGTAAACTCTCGGGGTGAAAAGGCATGAGTAAAGATGCATACGCATTTGCACTAGAGAATGCTCTAACCGAAATCGGAAATGCGTGCCCTGACGTGCAGACATCATTTCTCTTCGACAAGGAGGCCACTATCGTCGCAGGAGACGCTGATACTCCGAAAGCTACTTTGGAAAGAGTAGCCGGCTCTCTAGAAGGCATATTGGAAAAGGCCGACACAATTGGAGGCCTAGACTCCATAGTGATTGAAGGAAGCAAGGGCAATGTTCACATATCTTACGTTAACGACATGTACCTGACTATGATTGCTTCGAAAAAGGCAGATATGCGTTATCTGGAGACTGTTGGCCGCGTGTTAATTCCAACGGTTATAAAGCTGCTCGATAGTCTCAGCTCTACCCCCCTCAAACAAGTACCTCCTTCCCCCACTTTAATGGAGCCGGAGAAAGAGGAGCCAATAGAAGAAGTCGACGAAGAGGAACCTGAAGTTGAATTCCCGTCCAATCAGTTGATAGTGGAAAGTTTCGGAGGTCTATTGGTCCGCAGCGACACTGTCCAGGTTAGCGAAGATATTGTGGCGCAGTGGGAAGAACTCTTAGACGGTAAAGAAGTTGACCGTGTTGAAATAGAGTCATTCAACGGTAAAAACATTCAATGTAAAGTCAAGGCCGTGGATGACTCAAAACTCGATAACAAAGCTGTCATCCGCATTCCAGAAAAGGTTTGCGAAACATTGGATATCAGGAAAGGTGAACTGGTGAGGGTGAAGCCAGCAGTTTCTTAATGGATGTGAATGTGTTGGCACCGAAGAAACGCAAATCTAGCAGAACGGCCTTAGAAGAGGAAGAAGAAAAAACCCAGATCGCCGTTGATCTTTCAGAGGAAGAACCAGAACCTGAGAAGATAGAAGAACCTGAAAAAACAGAGAAGGGCGAAAAGAAAGAAGAAGAGAAAAAGGAAGATAAACCAAGCGAAGGGGAAAAGATAAAGCAGAAGATTGACAAAGTAAAAGCGAAAGAAGGGGTAATAGGCTACATTCTTAGGAATGCAAAGTCTGCAAGTATAGATTTGAAAGATCCAGCAAGGATTATTGACTACGCTGTTTTGTCCTCTTCAGCCTTAGAGGCAAGCGAGGAACTTTCGAATACTTTTGAACTTGGCAACATAAAGCATGTAGTGGTGGAAGGAAACACGGTTAAACTTCTTTCTTTCACTTCAGAGGAAAACAAGGTCAGCGTGTTCATGCAGAAGAAGGTAGATCACAACAGCATCTACAAGGATCTGCAAAGCTGAAAACAGGCTTCTCTTCTCAATCTCCCTTTTTCTTAGTTCCTGGGGAAAATGGGATTGGAACGGAAAAGGGATTATTTGTAGTAGCCCCCTCCCCCCTTTTCTCCTGTTCCTTCTCATCCCTAAAGGTTATCGGCAGAGAGCATCGATTGGCATCTAGCTTTTGTTGTTGCTGCTGCGTACGTGATTTCGATTTCGTCGAGATTCCTCTTAAGCCTTGAACGCAGATAAGCGATATTGCAGTTTGCGGATGTTTTCAGTATTGGTATACCCATGAGTATTTCTTGTCTAGATATTCAAGGTAGGGTTTCACGTTCATTTGTTCGCCCGTGATTTTTTTGATGAGAATCGGCGGATCGTATAGGTTTCCGTACTGGTGGACGTTTTCGATTAGCCATTCTTTGACGTTTTTAAAGTTGCCCTTTTCGATGTAGTCTCTCCAGTTGGGCATGTCCTTTTCCAATTTGGTGAGAAGTTGGCCGCTGTACACGTTGCCTAGTGCGTATGTTGGGAAGTAGCCGAAGTAGCCGCTGGCCCAGTGAGTGTCCTGCATAACGCCTTCAGAGTCGTCTTCAATGTCCACGCCTAGATATTCTTTGTATTTTTTGTTCCAAATCTCCGGAAGATCAGCCACGGCGATTTTGCCTGGTATCAGTTCGCGTTCGATTTCGAAACGGATGATCACGTGGAGGCAGTAGGTAACTTCGTCTGCTTCGACGCGGATCTTTGACGGTTTAACTTGGTTGACAGCTCGAACGAAATCGTCCAAAGCCACATCAGAAAAGGTTTTGCCTGTAAGCTGCTTCAGTTTTGGAAAGAAGTGAACCCAGAATTCACGTGATCGGCCAACTATGTTTTCAGCAAACCGTGATTGAGACTCGTGGAATCCTAGGGAACAACCTGCTCCTATCGGCTGGTACATCCATTTTGGCTTCAAGCCTTGATCATAGATGGCGTGACCTCCTTCGTGGAGAACTGAAAACAGAGATGACGCTACGTTATCCTCATAATAGTGAGTTGTGATCCGCACATCGTCATAATAGCCAGTTGTGAAGGGATGCTCAGTCTCGTCAATCCTTCCTCCAGCTTTTGGGGAGTTAACGTCGTATTCCATGAACCTTGCGAGTTCATTAGAAATCCTTTGTTGAATGTTCACAGGAACCTTACTGTTTAGAAACGACGTGTCTGGCTGCTTTGCGCTTAAACACTTTTTCATTATCGAGATTAAGCCTTCTCTCAGCTCTCCGAAGACTTTGGCAATCATCTCTGCAGTCATTTTCGGTTCGAAAATGTCGATGAGCGCGTCGTAAGGAGTCTTGGTGTCTTTCACTTCCATAAGAATTCCTGCGGCCTTCTGTCTCAGTTTCAGGAGTTTCTCAAGCTCTGGTTTGAACATAGGGTAGTCTTTTGCAGCCTTTGCCTTCTTCCACACATCTATTGTAATGGCTTGTTGTCTGGCAGTTTCTACAACAAGTTCTTCGGGAAGTTTGGTCTGCTCGTCGTAGTGCTTCCTCATTAGGTACACGTTTCTTTTCTGCAGCTCGTTCAAAGTGTCATAATTTGGATGCTCCTCGATTTTTGAGAGCAAAGCTTCAATTTCAGGGTCGGTGATCATTCTGTGTTCAATTTGACTAAGCATAGCCAGCTGCTGACTTCTCAGATTGATTGCCTTGGGAGGCATCTTCGTCTCCATGTCCCAGTGGATGATGGACTCGATTGATCCTAGAACTATTACATCCTTAGTCTTCGCCATCAGTTTATCATAATTGGATTTTAACTTCTCCGCGCTTCTTGGCATATCTATCGCCCAGAGGATACCATTCTTCAGCAATATATTACTTACGTGTATCCTCAAAACAGATCAGTGCAAAACTCGGTTTCTTCAACACGCGAAACTACCGTGGAGCCATAGATTGAAGTCAAAACTCGAGTGCGAACTAGGAAACTCGATCTGATAGACCTGCATCAATTCCAACACAGATTATTTGTATGCACAAAGGAAGGAGTCACTGTTTCCGATCGGAAAGAGCGCCCTGACCGGGACTTATACTCGGGTTCAAACTCGGAAAATCGGAATCTACATGTTTCAACTGATTTTGAATGAGCCCAAGACTATGTGATTCAAATATCCTCCAAGCTACAACTGCATATGCTCGAGAATACCCCCTCTTTTTTGGATTATTCTATACTTCATTCTTTCTTAGCCTAGATTTTGAACATATGCTAATAATAAAGGGCTATCAACTCGATTAGGCGCGCATAACTCCCAGATATTTTTTCTAGACGGTGAACCATTAGACGGTTAGCAATCGATCGATGCAATTTAAGCAATTCAAAAAAGGGAATGATTGTGCATTCAAGACAGCCTTGGAACTGGCAAACTTTTGATGCAAGCAATAACAGAAAATGTTTCTTGTGATAAGAACATATTTATCTGAGCATCCAGATCGATAGGTGATCTTCAAAGTAGGTGGACAGGATGGGAGAATTTAAACACAATCTTGTCAAAGTGATTTTTCATCATATAGTCTTGGATGGTTCTGGGTATGAAGCTGGAAAGCATCTTGCTGAAATCATTAATCTGGATCCAGGTGCTAAGCGCTTTCACAGCTCAGCGCAACTAGACCCTGAGAAAGTCGGCTATGCTGACTTCGATTCCCTACAGGCTGATTGTGAGAAGTGCTGCCCGGGTTTAACCGACGAAATACAAGGTTTTGCTGACGGCTTGGGAACGTCGCCCGATAGAGTACCCTTCTGGAGCGGCGCCTACACTACTTCTTTATGTTCTCAGCTTGCTGTGCTGTCATCTGCCACGGAAGACCACCGTATTTATGCGGCGCGTAACTATGAATGGACTCACAGAGAGGAAGATCTAAAGCTTCTTACCACACGGGAAAACGGAAAAGCTAACCATATTGGATTCTCGTGTCTGCTTTTTGGTCGTTATGAAGGATTGAACGAGCATGGGTTGCTTGTGTCAACGACAGGTGGCGGCATCTTCGGAGTGCCCTTCAGGCAAAGGGGTCCAATGAACTGGTTGGTAGTCCGCTCGCTACTCGATTGGTGCGTCTCTGTAGATAGTGCCTTGGAGCGATTGGAAGACATGCCTATGGCTGGCCATTTCAGCCTCATGTTGGTAGATAAACAAGACCATGCGGCATTAGTCGAATTCGCAGATGGTCACACGAGCGTAAAGCGCATCATCAGCGATGATCCTAAGCCTTATGTGTTCTCAGTGAATCATTTTCGCCAGCCGGAAACCCAAAAATTCAACAGACTCAACCGTGGCATAATCGCCCACTCAAAAATCCGCGAATCCCTCATCACTAAATGGTACGAAGCCAATGCTCAAAGAATAAGCAAGCAAGACATCAAAGATCTCTTCGCCACAGAGCATCCGGCGGGACTCTGTAACCATTTCTACGATGAATACTTCGGAACACTCTGGTCCATGATATTCGATGTGGCTCAGAATTCGGTTGATGTATGCTTCAGTGCACCGACGCACAATGAGTATCGTTCTTTTGGGCTGAATGATCCGGCCGGCGTCACAGATCGAGAAGTCCTACGGTATAAAAGGATACTGGAGCACATGGGGCCCAGCCAAGAGCGGCTGGAATGTCCGCTACCGGCGAAAGGGCAAATCACTGGCGGCGCTACATCCACAGCAGGAAAGGATCATTGCACAGATCGTACTCGGCAAGGCTCAAGCCGAGCGTGTCCTGCAGCTTGAACTCGGAGAAAAAGTCTCGCGGGCGCTGCAGGATTCCCCACAGTTGCGAGACGGGCGTTGGCTATTCATTCCGGTGACCAGCGAATCCGATGTCAAGGATGTGGAGAAGCTGCTACTGACAAAGATGCGACCACCCAAGAACATATTTACAGAAGGACATTGATATGATTCCGAGACAAGAATTCGGACGTACAGGACGTCAAAGCACGCGCGTCATCTTCGGCGCATGGGCGCTCAACAAGGCAACACAGGCAGAAGCGGATCACGCATTGACGTTGCTGCAAGAATACGGAGTGAATCACATCGATACCGCGCC
>CAYGBS010000096.1:0-6081 GCA_964348215.1 uncultured Candidatus Bathyarchaeia archaeon | reverse complement strand
CAACTTGGACGACAGAACACTCATAAAAATCGCGAAAACAGAAAAGCGCACTCTCTTAACAAGAGACCTGGAACTATTTCAGCAAGCAACAAGCCAACACGCAGAAGCCTTTCTAGTCGAGGGGAAAAACGGAGCAGAACGGCTTGCAGCCTTGTCAAAACGATTCGGCTTAAACTTGCAGCTCAACCCCGACGCCTCCCGCTGTCCCAAATGCAACGCAAAAATAAAACCTACAAAGAAGGACAGGATAGCTGAAAGAATCCCATCTTCCACTAAGACCTTTTATGAAAAGTTTTGGGAGTGCCCAAGGTGTGGAAAAGTCTATTGGCAAGGAGCCCATTGGAAGAGAATCATTAAAACATTGAGCGAGGCAAAAGAAATTTCGGCAAAACAGGAAAAGTAGTTATTGTCCTTGGAGAAGCCATGTGAGTGCCACATCTTGGAACGTCCCATCTGGCAACGTTCGACGGATGGTTATAGGGAGTATGCCGCTTTCAAGCTCGCTTAGAGCGATATTTATAGGGCTAGAAAGAGCTGAAGGCTCGACAAGGATAGGGGCGCCCATGGCAATTTGAAGCGCTCGGGCCCCCACTATTCGAGCCTTCTCGAAACGGGTTAACTTCGGAGGACCTACCTTGATCTCTTTGCGTGAAGGCGTCTCCTAAAACTCCCCGCCGCCCGGAGGCATTCCGCCCATTCCACCCATCCCGCCAGGACCACCTGGGCCTCTAGGCGGACCGGCAGGCATTTTAGCCTTGCCAGCAGCGATGACATCGTCGATCTTTAAGATCATAGTCGCGGCTTCAGTTGCAGATTTTATGATTTGTTTCTTTACGGCGAGGGGTTCGTATACATCTGCTCTTTTCATGTCACCTATTTTGCCGTTGAATACGTCTACTCCTGTCCATGTCTGCTCTTTCTCGTGGCGTGCCCTCAGCTCTGATATGATGTCTATAGGGTCCAAACCTGCATTCTCAGCCAGTGTCGTTGCTACTGACTCTAAGGCTTCTGCAAAGCACATTACTGCCAGTTGCTCTCTTCCAGGCAAGGTTTCTGCGTAGTTTTTTAACACTCTTCCCGCTTCAAGTTCTGGCGCTCCTCCGCCTGCTACGATCTTCGGTTCTTCAACTACGTCTCTGATGACGCACAGGGCGTCATGTATTGAACGTTCAGCTTCATCTACTATGCGTTCTGTTCCACCGCGGATTAGGATTGTGACTGAGTGGGGATGTTTGCAACCTTCAATGAAGGTCATTTTGTCGTCGCCGATTTTGCGTTCTTCGACGATTGCGGCGTAGCCAAGGTCTTTTTTGGTTATGCTGTCCAAGTTGCTGGCTATCTTTCCGCCGGTGGCTTTTGTCAATCCTTCCATGTCAGACTTTTTAACTCGTCTGACTGCTAGGATATTCTTTCTCGCCATGAAATGTTGAGCCAAGTCATCGATGCCTTTTTGGCAGATAACAACGTTTGCGCCTACTTTCGCGATTTTTCCAACCATTTCTCTAAGCATGTTTTCTTCCTGTTTAAGGAAGGCTTCCATCTGTTCGGGGCTCTCAATGTTGATTTTTGCGTCGAATTCCGTTTTTTCAATTTCTAAAGGCGTGTCCAGCAATGCAATTTTGCCCTTTTCAACTCTTTTCGGCATTCCTGGATGAACCACTTCTTTGTCGACTACGATGCCGTTTATGAGCTTGGTTTCTCTGATCGATTCGCCTGGTTTTTTCTGGATTTTCACGTCGTCTATGTCGACTTTGTACTTGGTTCCTGTCTTTTCAGCCACGGAAAGAATGGCGTCAACTGCTATGTCTGCGAGGTGGTCACGGTTTTCTGAGACGAGTTTGCTTGCCATAGAGGTCATGGCTATTTTTTTGAGAAACTTTTTGTCTGTTGGAGTCACTTTGATGGCAATTTTGTCTAGCACTTCAAGGGCTTTTTCAGCTGCTTTTTTATATCCATCTATAATGACTGTCGGATGAACATTCTTGTCGACGAGGTCTTCTGCTTGCGAAAGGAGTTCCCCTGAAACGACTACTGCTGTTGTTGTTCCGTCGCCTACCTCATTGTCTTGGGTTTTCGCAACTTCGACCATCATTTTTGCTGCGGGATGCTGTATGTCCATTTCATCTAAGACCGTGCGTCCATCACTTGTTATGGTGACATCGCCGAAACTGTCTACAAGCATTTTGTCCATACCTTTGGGGCCGAGCGAAGACTTTACAGCCTCTGCAACTATTTTAGCTGCCATGATGTTGGCGTGTTGAGCGTCTCTTCCTCTTGATCTTGAGGCGCCTTCCCGGAGAATCAAAACGGGTGTTCCTGCTAGTTCTGGTTGTGACAATTTTTTCATACACCTTTATCTAATTTCTTGTTGCCAAAGAACAGAAACAGCTTTGTAATATAAATTTTTCTAAAGCAAGTCCATCGGCGGGTTGCTCCTATTATACTGTTACGCGTGGAGGGTTAGAACAAGGATTAAGGGGCCATTGCATGTGGGTTGTAAGGCTTAAATTTGAAGGAACCGTTCTGATAGTCTGTGATCGAGATGGCTGTTTTCGAGGTCGACACATATGTAGTAGCTCAAAGCTTACTTGATAAGCATGAGAAGGTTGTTAAGAGAATTTTTGACTATGGGCAAAGGCATCTGGATATATCCAAGTATGTGAAATCGCTAAGGCTTTTTAGGCAGGGGGTAGGGGGAGACCCTGTAGGAAAAGTTGTCCTAATAACTGAGTTTGCAAGTCTTTCAGAGATGGAGAAATTCTATTATCTACTGAGCAAAGATGCCGATTGGCTGAAGATAAAAAAGCAATGGAAATCTGTTATCGATTTAAAAACCATGCATGTCAGCTTGTGGAAAGATCAACTTCGAGATCTATGGGTAGAGGACAGCGAAAGCCCAAGTGGTCGTCAGTAATTGTGCTTTAGCATTATGTCCAGGCTTAGAGATTTTTTGGCTTGTTCCTAGGTCTCTTATTTTCTCCACTGGGGGCATGGCTTTCCGAAAAGATCTTTTCGTGCTTGGGTTCCTCCTTTAATAAAGAAGGCTGCGGGCTTCAGATCTGCTTTGATATTAACTCGTCTTAACAAGAACTGTCTCGCCATATTTTTTGAATTGCCCTTCTCCTTTAGCGATTTCCAAACCCGTAGCAATCATCTTCTCTGAAATCTTTCGTATGTAAGAACGCCAACGGATTCCCTCGAACTGTTTAGGCAATGGTTCAACCTCGATATCAAACCTGATTTCAGTCTCACTCCTCGCGTATTCCACTTCGTTGTTGACAATCCGTAAGAAAAGAACGATTCCCTCTTGAACTTCTGTTCTTTGTTGTCATGGAAAGGCAGACTAATGCTTCTGTTTACGAAGTGGTCTTCATTCCATGCTTCACTCTTTCCCATAATGAACTTTTGACTGGGTTCCACAGCAAGAATCGTCTCTCTGAGTGAGATTTCATTCAATGGCAACTACTATCCCACGAACACCTGTATTTAAAACGCATAAATAGTCCAATTCGCAAAAGCAGTAGACATGAGGAAAAAAACGAAAACTGGTAAGATAACCCGTCTTTGGTTGACCATGATTCACGTGTCTGACATAGAGAGAGCGTTGAAATTTTACAGTGAAATCCTTGGTTTACCAATAGCTCTCGACGCTAGAATGTTCAATCATGCAGAAGTAGGCCCTGAAGAGCCTCTAGCTAAAATCGGCTTGCATGCAACCGACGAGGAAGCCAAGAAGAAGAGGCGAACTGGAATAGTTTTGGACACGGACGATATTTATGCCTTTTATGAAAGGCTAAAGAAGCAAGGAGTCAAATTCACTCGCAAGCCCACTAAGATGCCATGGGGCGGCATAGCTGCAGACTTCCTCGACCCTGACAACAACGAACTAGAGGTCGTTCAAGACCCAGACCACTACACGAGAAATTATCCACCCCATTAAACATCAGTCTTTAAAACAGCGTGCGTAGAATGTTCCTGACTTGTCCAACAACTTTGTTCCATCCATACCTACCTTCCAATTGTCAATCCTCATTGCATAGAGTTATTCTTATAGATTCTTTAAGGATTCAGCCTTTCTTTTAGAAGACTTTAAACATAGGCCGCGGCTGATCGAAAATACAAGATCCTCTAATCAACTCTGAGGATTTCTCGTGCCTTGCTAAGGAATTTCTGCCGTTTCCGCTGGTGTCTTTGGACAAACTTCAGTACAAGATCAGTTACTTGTTCTTTATGTTCCCCGCAAAGAAGCTTTCCGCTTTTACAGTTATTGTAGATCTTGACAACATCCTCGTCCTTCTCTCTGAAATGAAACATGCAAAGATCATATATTGGACAGATTTCAGGAATCCCACCGAGTTTCCGCTGCTCTGCAATTGTCGGTCTCCCACCGGTGAATGCATCAGATATCTTGCCCGCGATTATCTCTGGCTTCTCATTTAACGTCAACAACGTAGCCGTTGCCTCACGCTTACTCATCTTGGCCGAGCCGCCGAGCCCTTTGATCAGTTTATGATAGGTTGCAGAGGGGGGAATTAACTTGTATTTGCGGCGGAACCTTTGGGCAAGATCGCGAGTTAGACGAAGGTGAGGGTCTTGATCCACTCCAACAGGTACAACAGTGGGCTTAGGACCACCAAAGTCTTCTAGTTGAGGCAATAGAATGTCCCCTGCTTGTATGAGCGCGGATAGATAGAGCCCAATGTGCCGTTCACCGTAAATTGCTTTCGCAGTGGCTAGAGTTACGGCTCTGCCGAAGATTATCGCTAGGTCTTTCACTCGAGTCTCCTTCGACTGACGGTAGATGTAGGCTTTTTTCGGGTCAAGCCCTAAGGCAAGGATGTCGGCGACGTTGTCTACAGCGTTTTTCTCGCTTCTCTCAAAGGGTATTCGGTTGTCCTCGTAAGCCTCAATATCAGCAATGCAATAAAAAGCGGTGGCTCCTTGCTTTTGGAAGTAGACGATCTCCTTAGCAGTAGTCACTGTTCCCAGGTGAAACTGACCGGTGGGTTTGATTCCGCTCATCACAGCGAATTTTCCATCGTTTTTCATGGCGTCTAGGATGCGCTGAAAATCGCGATGGCCAAAGATTATTCCTCGTCGCATTAGCAAGTTCGGATTCGGTACCTTGGAGAGCAATGGCTTGAATAGCTCTATTCCGAATTCTTTGCAGAGGCGATCGTAGTCTTCAACTACTGTAGTCCCAAATGGGTCGAGCAAGAGCTTCTTGTCCTTATCGGTTGGCAAAGCATACACTACTCCTGAAGGTTTTCACAAGTTTTTTAGAATACAAGCTTTTCTTGAACTTTAAACTTGCCCCTAGAAAAATGTGCACGTATCTTTTAGGGGTGTTTGTGTCCATTCCAAGGCGGTCGCCATTTTCAGGTAATGGAAATGTGGTACTTAAGCTTTCTTAATTTGAACTAAGATCTGTAAAAGAGGAGAAGAAAGTGCTATGGGCCTGTGGTGAGTATGTCCTTTTCCGGGGGTGCCTGCTTTATTAGTCCTTGCTTCATGAGGGTGTGCGTTGACTCTCGAGCATTTGTGATAATGGTTACCGCTCTTTCCCACAGCTCTTGCTTAGACGGTTTGACTCGGGCTACGCCTTCTTTTATGCTTTGAAGGGCGGAAGCAACTGCCTCTCGAGGGAAGACTTCCCATTCTTCCATTCGGGGTACGATGTCGTCCTCGTTTATTCCTCTTTCTTCGGCGAAGTCGGCAAGTTCGTTGGCGGCAGCTACGCACATATCGTCTGTGACTGTGGTGGCTTTGACGTCGAGGACGCCGCGGAATATGGCTGGAAAGCCTAGGCTGTTGTTGATCTGGTTGGGGAAGTCGCTGCGTCCTGTGCCCACTATGCGAGCGCCTGCCTCCTTTGCTTCCCACGGCCAGATTTCGGGGATGGGGTTTGCGCATGCGAAGACTATGCTGTTGTCTGCCATGTTGCTTATCCATTCTTTTCTAATTGTCCCGGGGCCAGGTTTGCTGGCGGCTATGACGGCATCAACGCCCTTAAGGGCTGCTGCTATGTCTCCTGTTCTGCCTTCAGCGTTGGTTTTTTGGGCGAGTTCGTATTTACAAGGG